>CATJJD010000080.1 GCA_949740385.1 uncultured Lachnospiraceae bacterium | reverse complement strand
GGAGGAAGTAGATAGTTATATCGAGAAATATGCTGATACGGAACTGTCCTCTTTCTGTAATAGCTTAAAAAAAGATATCTCTTCGGTCAGGAATGCGATATCCATGGACGTGAACTCTGGGTTTGTCGAAGGGAACAACAACAAATTTAAACTCATCAGGCGTATGGTATATGGCAGGTCTAAGATTGTCAACCTGACCCCAAAATGCAAGTTCGATTTTCTGATCAAAACTAAAGATTTTACCCTTATGGATCTGATATAAATTAAGCCGTCAGAACACTTATCTGACGGCTTAATTGCGGTGCTGTCATACCCCAAATTCACAAAAACCAGGTTTTATTCCTGAAAGTGTTCTTTTTTGTTAAGAGGCTTTTTTCACAGCCCCGGTAGATATGCCAGGTCATTGTCACTGATCCCTCATATAGAGATCCTTCGCCTTCAGCGCCTGTTCCACTACATGAAGAATAAACTGCATCTCGTTCTCACTCCGCCCTGCGGTCAGAAGGACGAGACGCTCCATAAATTTCTGTGCAGGCCTGCTTCCCATCAGTGCCGCAGGCGTCGTTCCCAACGCACCGACAATCTGCAAATAAGTGTCAAGGCTGATCGACCGCCTCCCCGACTCAATCCTTTTTACCGTGTCCAAAGACAGCTGCGCACGTTCGGCAAGCTGCGCCTGCGACAGATACAGCCGCCTGCGCTCTTCCCTCACATTGCAGGCGATTGTCCCGTATACATTTTTCGTTTTCCCCATGAAACATTGTACCTTCTTTCCAACGGCAGAAGATTTCCCCCTTCGTTTTTTGTCTGCTATTATACCGTTTTTCTTCCGGAAAATCCATTATACCGCATTCGGACTGCCGTGCCCGGACAGGTACGCAATACATGTTATTTATTTCTGACCTTTCTGCTGATCTTGGTTCCCCCACGCTGTCCTTTTCATGATTATAGCAACCTGCAAAGACACCATAGGAGTCATCTTTGATTACCGGAATATTTACGAATATCTATATTTCTCTTAAATTCTTTGCTCTTTGGACTTTACGTACAACTGAAAGCCGAAAAAGGATTTTCCGGTTCCCGTCGGGTGAATCACAGTCGCTTTCCCGGTTTCCTCCAGCATCGCGAGAGCCGCTTCATATGCAGTTTGATTGTGCCGATACAGTTCCATCCGCAAACACGGCTCCTTTCCGCTAACATTTCACCGAAGCCGGCCGAAAAATCGCCAGCGCTCCCGATCACCGCAGATTCTGTCCCGGTTCTGCGGCCTCCGCAATCACCCGGCCACAGACCCGTTCCGCAAAATAATAAAGTAATATACTTTACTATCCGCATTCGAATCAATATCTCCCACAAAAACACCCCGGACACCGACATGGGGGCACATCGGCGTCCGGGGTATTCTTATCAGAATTCAGTCAGTTTTCCATAAAACAGCAGCCACACCGGACATTTACGATTCGATCCAGGAGATCAGCCCGCCGGTAAGGCCCGGATCCATGTTCCACACATACTTATCGTATGCCTCCGGAATTTCGGTGTACGAAAACTCATGGCTGATGAGCGGCGTAATGTCCAGCCTGCCGTACTTAATCAGGTTTAAAAATACCTGAATGTCCTCGTCCGATGTCCAGCAGTCGCTGTTTGCGTAGCGATTCAAACGGCTGCCCATCACCGGCGGCCAGCCGCCCTCGATCAGAAGGTCGGCTCTTTTCAGCTTAAACGGCTTGGAATTTACGTAGGTTCCGATCAGGCTTGCGCCCTTTTGCATAATCGGATCGTCGATCGGCGGCATATCCTCGCCGTGAACCTGTGAGATCATCACAAGACGGCCTCTCTCGCCGATCATCTCCGCCGCCTGCATCAGCGGCCCTCTCGCCCCGGTGGCCTCAAAGATCACCGGAAGCTCTCTGCCGAGCGCCTCCACCGCCTCCTTAAGCCCCTCCGGCTCCTCCTTCACATTAACCGCAATGTCCACGCCCATCTTTTTCGCCGCGTCAAGGCGCGTCTGATCCAGATCCGTCACAATCACCGGAACGGCTCCCGCAATTCTCGCACACTGGGCGGTGATGGCTCCCACAAAGCCCTGCCCCAGAACGGCGCACGGCTCTCCCGCCTGCAGGCCGGAGCGGCGCAACGCGTACATGCCGGTATGTGCCAGATTCCAGAACGCCGCCTGCCGCAGGTCAATGCCGTCCGGGCACTTCGTGCAGTTCATCTCGCTCATAATCAGATACTGGGCGTGCTCTCCCGTGGTCACCACATGATCCCCGACCTTAAGCTCGTACACGTCCTCTCCGCACTCGATCACCTCCGCAGCCATCGCATAGCCGATATTGGTCGGAAGCGGCACAATGGCGCCGGCTAAAAGCCCCTTCTCGGTTCCCGGGCTCATGGCGCTGTACTTCGCCTTTAAGAGCACCTCGCCCTTTCCCGGCTGTGGAAGCTCCTTCTCCTCCAGCGCCACTCTTCCCTCATACGCTCTTGCATACCATGTTTTCATTCTCTGTCCTCCTTCGTCCCCGCGGCAGCTGCCGCCTGTCTCTGCTCTTTATTTTTCCACAGAAACGCCTCCGGCACAATGCCATTTTTGAGGAAGAAAGTACTTATTTTTACGATTTCTGCGATTCCTTTTTGCGGTACTCCAGCGGGCTGATTCCGTAAATATTTTTGAAGGCGTCCACAAAGCGGCGCACATTGTTGTACCCCACCGCCTCGGCGATCTCGTAGGTCTTCATGTCCGTGCCAAGCACCAGCCTTAACGCCTCCTCCATGCGGATGCCAGTCACATAGCTCTTGTAGTTCTCCCCCGTCTCTTTCTTAAAGAGGGCGCTGAAATAAGTGGGGCTTACATGGGCAACGCCCGCCAGCTCCTTCAGGGATAAATCCTCGTTGTAGTGCTGTCTGATATAGTCCTGCACCTTCACCATCTCCCCGGTTGCCCGGTGTCTGCCGCCGGAAAATATGTCCTCCAGCAGATTCCGGTAGTAGTCCATCAGCCACGCCCGCATCTGGGAGAAGGTTTCCATATAGCGGACAGCCTCCTGCAGCTCATTCTGCCGCGCCGCGAAATCCCCCTCCACAAGCCGCACCGAAAACAGCTTCTCCAGAAGACTTCCCGAGAAAATCAGCACCCGGTTCACCGCCGCATAGCGGTTTCCGTAGTGGATCTTTCGGATGGAATCCAGACATTTCCCGACGGTGGCAAGGGCTGCCTTATCCCTTGCCGTAATCTGGCGGAACGAAAGGTCCAAAAGCGCGTTGAAGTCGTCGAAGGAGACGGTGTACTCCCTGTCCGGCCCCGGAAATTCGATCACAGGAAGCTCCACAAAATAGTAGAGCTCGCAGGCGAACTTCGCGCTCCGGTAGGAGAGCTGCCACTGTCCCGGGCCCTCCACCGGCTCCCCGACGCCCATGCACAGCCGCACCTTCGCCTCCCGCTGCAGCTTCTCGTAAACAGGCATTAAAAGCGTCTGCACAAAATCATCCCTGCGGTCCCGCGGAATCAGCGCCATCACGTCGCACAGAGACTCCTCCTTTCGAATCAGAAAGCCCAGCCTTCTGCTCCGAAACTCCTCCACAATCCGGTTGTACACACCAAAGCGCAAAAGCCCCTGCTGCTCATAGCTCATCATCGACCGGAGCCTGTCGTCCTCAATCAGGCTGAAGCAGACTCCCACAAAAAAGCAGTCCGACACCGCAAGCTTCTCTCTCGCAAAGCGTTCGTAGAGATCCTCCATGGCATACTCAAAGCCGTCGTTTAAGTTCCAGAACACCTGCTGCAGCTCATCCTTCTCCTCCCGGAATATATTTACGGTGAGGTCGTCCGCAAGCTGGGCCAGCGCCTTTTCCACCGCCGCCTGCAGATCAGACGCCGCCACGGGCTTGAGCAGATAGTCCACCGCGCCGTAGCGCACCGCGTCCTTTGCGTAGGAAAATTCCTCGTAGCCGCTGATAAAGATAAATTTCGGCCCGTCCGAAAGGGACGCACAGCTGCGGATCACCTCAAGCCCCGACATCCCCGGCATTCGGATATCCGTCACCACAAGCTGAGGACCAAGCTCCGCAATCTGCGCGTACAGCTCCTGTCCGTCGCACGCCTCCCCCACGATCTCGATCTCCAGAGCCTCCCAGTCCAGAAGGCGTTTTAATCCGTTACGGATAACGCGCTCGTCGTCAGCGATGATCATTTTCCACATAGCATTCCTCCCATATCGGCAGCCGGTACTTTACCATCGTACCCAGGCCCTCCACGCTTGTGATGGCAAAGCCGTACTCCTCCCCGCACACCAGCCGGATTCTGTCGTACACATTTTTCAGCCCGATGCTCACATGGCCGTCTGCGCCCGGCTCCGGCACCGCGGTTTGCCCGAGCGCCTCCGTGACAGCCTCCACCTCCTTCTGAGACATCCCGACACCGTCGTCCATAACGACGATCTCCAGACAGTCCGGGCGGCGCTTTACGCCGATCTCGATGGTGCCGCGCCCCTCCTTCTGCCTTAAGCCGTGCCGGATGCAGTTTTCAATAACCGGCTGAAGCAGCAGCTTTAAGACAAAAAGCTTTCGGTCCTGATCCGAGACGTTTATGTTCACCTGAAAGCGGTCCCGGTCTCTTGCGTTTAAGAGCACCATATACTCCTTTATGCTGTCCAGCTCCATGTAAAAGGGCACCCGCTCCCGCTGCTGTCCGATCACGTACCGCAGCTGCTTTCCGAGGCTCTCCAGAAGCCTTGCGGTCTTCCCGTCGTCATTCTCAAGAGCCGTCATTCTTATCACATCCAGCGTGTTGTACAGATAGTGGGGCTGAATCTGCATTTTCAGGGCATTTAGCTCCGCCTCCTTCTGGCAGACCTTCGCCACGTACACCTCGTCGATATAGTGGCTCAAATCCCCCACCATCCGGTTGAAGCCCTCCCCCAGATACTCCATCTCGTCGCCGGAGCATATGTCAGCCCTCGCGGTGAGATCTCCCGTCTGCACCCGTTTCATCGCATCGTTTAATTTCCGCACCGGGCTGTTCATCCGGTCGGAAAAAACGATAAAGGCCAGAGTTAAAAGAAAGATCGTAAACGCCAGAACCACCACAATGTATGTGCGGTTCTTGACCCAGGTGTCCATCACAGACTCCGTGCAGATCTGAATAATCACCCAGTAGCCGCTGTCTCCCATCCTGCGGCAGAAATACCAGCGCCTGCCGTCCTTCACCGTCGTCTGCTCCCGCCCTCCTTCCAGCTTTCCCGAAAGGAGCGAAAGGTCCACCAACTCCCGGTCTGTGGCGTAAATCCACGCTCCCGTCCCGGGGTCTGCCACCGCGATGCTTCCAGCCTCCCCCACCGCCACATGCTCCGTGAGAGCCTCCACCGCCCTCACGTCGATGTCGATGTAGAGGGTTCCCAGGCACCGTGTCTTCGCAGCGCGCACATTCGCCGTCTTCATGTAGCTGCGCACCACGGAAAATACACAGCCGTCGGCGTTCGTGTAGTGCTCCTTCTCCGACACCGCGGGCATCAGTATCCTTCCGTGCATGTTTTCCGGCGTCATCGCAACGGCATTTAAAACGGACACCCCGTCTCTCGGGCTCTTTCCCTGCACCCGGAAAGCCACGTAGCCGGCTCCGTCCTCCCGGTAAAAACGCACGGAAGAAATGTCCGCATCCGCCAGCAGCATATCCTGCAGCATCTGGTTCATGTAGATCTCACGCTGGGTCTCGGGCAGATCCCCGTCCTCCAGAAGCTCGTACAGATAATCGTAGCCCCCCGCACGGAATTCGTAGAGATACGCCGCCACCTCGTCCGCCTTTTCCACAAGGTCCGATACATTCCGCTCCACGTACTCCGCGATCTGGCAGTAATTGTTCTCCGTGGACTGCACCACGTCCGAGTAATACCAGAAAAAGAATGTCAGACTGATGAGCACCAGAGGAATCATCCCGAAACAGATATAAAAGGCCGTCATCTTTGCAAAATACGAGTGAATTCGTCTCATGGCTGTCTCTCCTGCTCTTCAAACCTTCTCCAGAGCTCGTCCAGCCTTTTGGCGGCCTTTTGCACCGTCACCTCGCCCTTTCCAAGGGCCACGATCTCCGCAAGAAGCGCCGTCTCAAAGCCCTGCGGGGTGTTCTCGTCCCCGATATAGAAGGACATGTGGACGTTTTCCGGGGAAAAGCCCTCTATCATCTCCTGCCGGATCCCCTCCTCTATTTCCACATCCTTATTTACCGTCACCGGAAAGGCCAGGATGCTCTCGCAGAGCCCGGTGTAAACGCTGTCGGAATAAAAGTAAGCAAGAAACTCACAGGCCGCCCGGCAGCGGTCCTCATCGTTTCCGCACTCCGCTGTGATGCACCAGTACACGTCCTTATTTTCCGAGACAATCACATCTCCCTCCTCGTCCGGCACAAAAAACCAGCCGAGCCGCAGGTCCGGATTTAATTTCTGCACCTCCAGCGCGTTCCACGATCCGGTGTAAATCATGGCGGGCTCCCCCTCTGACATGCTGTAGGTGAGATCTCCGTCCTTTCTTACGGGCCAGTCCTCGTTGACATAGCCCCCCGACAGCAGCTCCTTTAAGTGCGTCAGCATCCGCACCGGCTCCTCGTCCTGCCAGCTCACCTTTCCCTCGCCGCAATCCGCCAGCCAGTTCTCATTGCTCTTAAGCACGTCGTTTCGAAAAAAATGGTTGACCCAGAACTCCAGATGCCACAGATTCGCCCCAGCAACCCCCACCGGCGTCACGCCGCATTCCCTCAGGCGCTCGCAGACGGCGAGAAAATCGTCCCAGTTTTTTGGCTTTTCGACTCCGCAGCGCTCAAAGATGCTGCGGTTGTAGAGTATGCCGTTGGTGTGCCCAACCGCCAGAAGCCCAAAGGTGTCTCCGCCGTAAACGTAAGTCTCGTCCACCAGGCCGCAGAGCTCCTCCGGAATCGGAAAAAGCAGCCCCTCCGGCGCATAGAGTCCCGGGGTTTTGATCTGGATAATGTCCCCCATCTCCCCCCGCGCCTGCAGCTTCAGAAGAATATCCTCGTACACGCGGCTGGCATACTGCACCCTGGTGTGGACAACGATCCCCTCATGGGTCCGGTTGAACTCCTCTGCAATGGTCTGAATGCCCTGATTCCAGCGGGCGTTCTGGTACGCGTAGACAAGCGTGATCTCCACGGGCGCTTTTGTCTCCTTCGGATACTTTTTTGTCTCCCCCATGCGAAGCGTCGGGAAAATCAGACAGCACAGAACCAGGCAGATTCCGCCTGCCGTAAGAATCCGTCTTTTTTTTCCGCTGCCGGTGTGTCTCATCGTCCTCCTCCTTTACGCCACAACAAACCACACGCCCGAAAGGGGCGCGTGGCCTGTCCGTTCCTTTTTACTGAAAATCCGCCGCCGTGTAGGTTCCCGCCTCATATGTGCTGCCGTCCACCGTGAGAGTCACACCCTCGGAGACGATCACCTGTGCGTCGCCTGTGATCTTTAAGGATTTGATCAATGACGTATCCGTCACGGTCCACACCGCGGAATCCGCAACCGTCACACTGATGTCGTTGAGCCCGTTGGAGCGCACCAGATTTGCCACCTGTCCGATGTTGAAATAGGCACTGATCTCGAACATGGTGCTCTGATACTGCGCAGCAAAGCTCTCTGCATCCGAATCCCTGTCGAATGCCGTAATGCCGTTGTCCTTCAGATACTTCTGCCCCTCATACGCGGCATGAATGCATGAGGTGGAAGCAATCGGGCCTGCCAGCGTCGCAGCGCCGCCTAAATTTACTTCCAGCAGCATCTGCTTTACCTTCCCCTGTGAGAGCGCGTTGGCATTCCAGCCGACACCGTTGTAGATCGCTCCCGCAAGGTCTGCGTCCGTCACATTGTACACCGTATTGTTCGGGCCGGACTGCTCCTCGGGCATTTCTTCCGGAGCACCCTCTCCTTCCGGTGCACCCTCTCCTTCCGGTGCACCCTCTCCTTCCGGTCCTCCCGGCGCCTCCGTGACCTGTGTCGGGTCGATGGCCTCCGTCGGAAAGCCCGGATTCTCCTCGTGACTTGTCCCAAACGCCATGCCGACAGTCTCGTGGTTCGAATTAAACTCCGTCGTGGAGTCGTCGTTGTCCAGAAGCTGCAGAAGAATGCCGTTTGCAGCGTTGATCTCTGCACCGTTTTTCACATTGACCGTCGTGTTGTTTCCGCTCTTTACGATAAATCCGGTATATGCAGAGTTTACCACAACTCCGTCCAGTGTGCACTCATTATCTCCCTGATGGGCCATAAAGCCGAAGGTGTCGGAATTTAACACGGTCTGCACATCCGACTCCGCCGTGTAGGTGTAATGGGTGCTTCCGTCCGCCGCAGAAAGCTCGTAGCTCTCCCCGGCCTTCAGATTCCCGTAGTAGCCGGTTCCTCCGGTGAAAATACTTGCGTATGTTCCCACGTCCATCGTCACGCCGAGAAACGTCTCCGCGGCATTTCCGATGATGTAGGTGCCGTAGCCGTTTTTATCCGTATAAGGATTCGTCACGCCGTACAGCCCGTCGGCCTGAAACTCCTCGTCGGTTCCCGTCAGCTTTAAGGAGGTGTTCACCACGTTTAAAAACATGTTGGAGCCGGAATCCGTGGAGAGCACCGCCCAGGCGGAAGCCGACACATCGGAATCCACAACGGTCATCGTAGAGTTGTCCCCCATCAGATTCGTGCCGCGGGAGGTTCCCATAATGCCGAGAATCCACGGCGGCGCCACCATCGTCCCCTGATTCGGTGAATTAATGTAGTCCTCATAGAGGGTACCGCCGTCCGAGTGCAGCTTCACATGATCCAGAAGGGCAGATGAGCCGTTGTCGGCAAACACCGCAAGGTTCGCAACGCCGTCCACGTTTATCTCGGTGTCTATGATCTGCAGCGCCGACTTTCCGTACACTGCGATGGCCGAGCCCAGTCCGGAAAAATCACAGGTCAGCGATCCGTCCGCCGCCGGCGTGTTCACGCTTATGACGGAATCCCTTATCGTGTAGTCGGAATTGTTCACGATAATTCCGTTTACGGCCTCCTTCTCCACCGTGAGCGCCACAGCGGACAGCTCGGTTCCGGATACGTTTGCCGCGTCCTTCACCGCGGATTTCTCCGTGTCATAGACGCCTCCGTCAATGTAGATGGCCGGTGTGAAGGCGTAGTCGTCGCCGTTGACCGTGCCGGCCTCCGTGCCTCCGGTTGTCCAGGAGCACAGCCCGTCGTCGATCCCGTTGATCGTCGGCTCTGTGGCCATGTCGCTCGCTACGGTGATCACCTCCCTCCCGTCTGCCTCCGGCAGGCTCTCCGTATCCGGCGGGGTACTGCTTTGACTTTCCTCCTGACTTCCCTCTTCCTGCTGTTCGGTCTGCGCCGAAGACGGCTCCTTCTCACTGCCGCAGGCGCTCACCGACACCAGCATGGCGGCAGTCAGTTTCACTGCCAGCAGTCTTCTTATTTTCTCATATTTCATAATTTCTCTTAAACCCTTCCTTTCCTGTTATACCGACTGTATAAATTCAATCAGCGCCCCGGAATTGTCCCGCACGAACATGACGGCATCCTCCCCCATGGTAACCTCGTGGGCAATGTCCACGCCGTTTGCCAGAAAGCGCTCCTTTAATGCCTTCATATCCGCCGTGTAAAAGGCCACATGCTTTGTGCCCACCGTCTGCAGATCCGTATTCGGCATAAGACGCTCCTCGGGAATCGGCTTCGGCTCGTCGTACTCAAAGAGCTCAAGCTCAAAATCCCCGTTTCGGATAAAGCAGATGCGCGCCTTTAACGGCGGCACATAATCGTCGCTGACCATATCAAAATCCAGATTCTTCTTATACCACTCCAGAGATTCCTCCATATTTTTCACACTGATTCCCACATGCAGCGGTTTATGAACTGTCTCCATATTTATCCCCCTCTCTCCCGCATTAACCGGCGGTCACAATAAGCTTTCCTCCGGAGAAAAGCGTATATTCTCCCGCCTCTCCCCCGGTTGCCCGAATCGTCACGCCGCTTTTCGCGTCGATCTGCGCAATGTCGATGTCGTTTAACAGGTGCACGGCGGAATCCTTCGTCGCAGTCCACCTGCTTCCCTCGTCCATAAAAAGCGTCCCCTCTTTGATGGCTCCGGTGAGCACGGCGGAATTCATCTCAATCCACATGCGCCGCTCGCTGTCCTCGTGGATCAGATCTCCCGCTGCCGACATGTCGGTAAAGCGCACGTTGACGCCGTAAGGGCTGTCGTCCACCGGTGTCTTGCACGGGTCAGAGTTTAAAATGGTGTGCACGATCACGCCGGACTCCGACGCGATGTCGACCTCTGCCATGTCGAGAACCGCGTTGTGGCTCTTGATCAGAAACGCTTCCTTTTTTGAGCGTATGCTGCCGCCGGTGATTGTCATGTCTCCCACTTCCTCGCACCAGCCGTTGACGCAGTGCATCAGCGCAAAGTAGGTTCCGCAGTCGCTCTCGCAGTTCTCAAACTCCATCGCACTGTTTCCTGCCAGAATCACTGCCATCCTTGCCATATCAAAGCGGCATTCCCGGAATACATCGTGGCAGCCCGGGTCCGCGTAAGCGCCGTACCCGTTCTTCGTGCATACGATGTCGCAGCCGTTTGCCTCCAGGTACACAAAGCCCTCCGAGGACTCGGTGGAGAGCGCCGCCCAGCCGTCGCATATAATCTTACTGTTGTAGAAGTAGCTGTAAGAGTTGGACATGGTGCAGTGGGTTCTCGTGTTTCCGTCCATCTCAAGGGGAGGCGGCGGGGAGGACATCAGCGCCTTCGGCCGCTCGTAATCGTCGCCGTAGGGAATTCCGTGGGACCAGATCACCGAGTCGTACACTTTGAGCACCGAGTTTTCCTCGGCGGCCGTGGAATATTTCGTCCGGCCGTTTGTGTCGATCACGACGTTTTTTAAGGTGAGGCTTGCGCCGTACTTTGCGGCCGCGCCGCTGGCCGGACCGCCGATTCCGGTGCCCTCCCCCGAAAGGCTTATGTATGCATTCTCCACCGTCACGTCGGTGGCCGCCCCCTCGGCGTAGATGCCGCCCTCGTTTCCGTTGTAAGCCACTACCTTGACATTTTTCAGCTCCCGGTCGCTGACGCTTCCGCCAAAGAGCGCCGCCCCGTTGGACAGGTCGCTCCGGTAGCTGCCGTCTTTGATATGCACCGCCGCAACGGCGTCAGGCGCCGGGGCAAACCAGTCGATGGGCTCTTTTCCCGGATTTAAGATGGCGTTGACATTGGTAATGATCTCCGCCATGGAAGCCATATTTTTGCATTCTCTGCGGGCCGGCTTCTCCAGCGCCTTTCCTTTGATTTTTGTCACTTCCATATAATACCTCCTCTTTTATTTTGCACCGTAATCCCGGTCCGCCGCATTGGCGTCCTCCAGTGACAGCATGGAGCATGTTGCAGCCAGTCCCAGCACAACCACCGCAATCAGAATTCCGTAACCCACCATCGCTCTCCCGGACGTGATTAAAACGGTCATCATCATAGCCGCCACCGCGGAAGGGATGAGCTGAATCGCCATGATAATGCGGTTGGCGCTCTGGTACTCTCTGCGCCCGTAGGCGTAAGCGGTGATGCACGGATGCAGCGTCGGCACGCCGCCGGTCATGCAGGCCACGCCGAATCCCCAGCCCACCATAAGAGGAACGGAACCGCCCATAGGCTGCATCATCAGGCAGAGCACCGGGATCAGCTCGCAGAGTCCGAGAATGATGGACGCCTTGACGGAGCCCAGCTTGTCATCCAGAAACCCGAATATGTAGGACATTGGAATTCCAAGCACCGCGCCGATTGCCAGATACTTTGTGGCTCCGATCCACACCTCCGGTCCTCCCAGGGTGATAAAGCGGATTGCCATGGAACCCATGCAGGCGTTTATGATAAAGGTAAACGCGCCGTAGGAGACGATCAGCTGCCATGCCTTTTTCTGCTTTAACACGTCCGCCACCGTCAGATGAATCTCATCGCCCTTTTCCGACGCCGGTGCGTGGTCCGCTCCGTCCGGGTAGAGCCCCGCCTCCTCCGGCGTATCCTTAATGCCGAACGCCACGATCAGAAGCACCACGATAATCAGAACCGCAACGGCGATGTAAAAGGGACGGTAGTCTCCGCCGAACCTTTTGCTGATCAGGTTCGTCATGCCCGCCGTTCCCACGATGGAAAACAGCGGAGAGCCAAGCGTCACGATTCCCATGATCTGTCCTCTCAGACGGATAAACCAGTTGGCCACAAGCATAAAGCCCGCCATCTGCAGAATCATACATCCGCAGCGCACGATAAACAGTGTGACAAAGAACAGCGGGTAGCTGCCGGATGCCGCGCCTCCGTTGCAGTCGAGACCGTTGGCGGCCACCATTCCGATCACCGCCGCCGCAGTGATCAGCATAACGACAATGAGCGGCTTTTTCACACCGTACTTCACAAACAGCGTCCCGTACACAAACGTCAGGATAATGCACGCAAAGTTTCCGGCCGTCATCGGAAGCTGCGTGGCGTTTGCCGTCCAGCCGCCTCCCTGCTCCGTGATAAAGGTCTGGATAATACCGATCTGGTCATTCTGCAGGCCCGAGTACAGAAACATAAATACGATACCCAGCACGCACAGCAGAATGGCGTTCCCCAAAAATTTTCTGTTGCCCATAACATTTCCTCCTTCTGTAACCGGACAATGCCCGGCTCTTTTTGCTGACATTATCATCACACAAACGCCGGAAGAAGGGAACGCCATTTTTTTTGAAAAAAGTGTCACTTTTTATCACTTTTTATGAATACTGAGGAGTTGACAAAAGGGTGACAAAGGATTATAGTACAGATAGTTTGACAGTCAAACTATTTTGTGACATCACTCAGAAAGGAGCTGTTATGAGCTTACGAATTGTCATTGATTCCGCGTCCGATATTACGCTGGAGAGGGCGATTGCCCTTGGGCTGGACTTTATGCCGCTTAAGACGATCTTCGGCGACGAGGAGTACCTGGACGGCGTGAATCTGCCGCACCACGCATTTTATGAGAAGCTGATCGAAAGCGGCGTCTTCCCGACCACCAGCCAGATCACCCCCCATGAATTCGAGAAAAAATATCGGGAAATCCGGGATGCCGGCGACACCGCCCTTGTGATCACCTTATCCTCGCTGCTCTCCGGCACTTACCAGAGCGCAAATATCGCGCTGGAGGGCTACGAGGACTGCGTCTGCCTTGTGGACAGCAAAAATGTGTCGGTGGGCGAGCAGAATCTCGTCATGTACGCGGTGCAGCTGCGGGATCAGGGGCTCTCCGCAAAAGAGATCGCATCAAAGCTTGAGGAGAAGAAGAAAAAGATATGTGTTCTGGCGCTGTTTGACACCCTGGAGTACCTGAAGCGGGGCGGGCGGCTCTCCGGCGCGGCAGCCTGGGCCGGAAACCTTCTGTCCATCAAGCCGGTGATCTCCGTGGAGAAGGGCGAGGTTGTTATCCTCGGCAAGGCCCGGGGTTCCAAAAACGGCAACAACCTTTTAATCCAGCAGGTGGGCGCCCACGGCGGCATCGACTTTTCCATGCCCTACTGCCTGGGCTACACCGGCCTTGAGGACTCGATGCTCCGGAAGTACTTAATGGACAGCTCCGCTGTCTGGGATGGAAAGGTCGCAGCTAAGGACATCCCGGTCACATCCGTCGGCAGCACCATCGGAACCCACGCGGGCCCCGGCGCCATCGCCGTGTCCTTCTATCACCTCTGATCGATCATCTGCATAAAAATACGGCGAAAGTCGGAGACAGTCTCCGGCTTTCGCCATTTCTGTTATCTGAGAGAAGCTCTCACTGTCTTTTCTTTTCCTCGTCAAATTTGGCGGCAAGCTTTCCGTCGAGCGGCAGCCCCGCAGCCTCTCTCAGCTTATCATCCTGCCGGATAATATTGCGCGGATTGAACAAAAACAGAAGAATCAGGCAGACAACCGCCACAAACAGGAATGCCGCGCTGTAGAATGCGCGGCCGAAAGGAACGTCAGCACAATGACATAGTTTCCGCCAATCTCCGCCCCCCTGAAGCACCGGAACAATCTGCACCATAAAGCCCACCGCCGCAGCCCGGCATGCTTCGGTCAACGAATGGCAGTGCCCGCGCCGGGTACACAGGCCCAGGCATTGAAATGCCCTTTTTTATGAGTTCATGACTCCGGAAAACATCGTGCAGAGCAGCGCGATTCCCGGATTATAATTGTTTTTCCGGCGCAACGGTGGTCCGCGGTGTAAAGCCCGCCGCCTCGCAGTGACCGATCAGCAGAGAATTGTGACCCGAAGGCCGTTCTTCCGGCTCCGCTTCTAACATACCCTGCTGTCTTACGTCTACCTGTGAGTTTTTACCAGCCGTCTCAGCAAACCGGAATCCGGCTGTCCTTTGCCGCCCGCATAACCGCGCAGGCGGCGTTCACCGCCACATCCGACACCGCGCCGCTCTTAACCCACCGCATAAGCTCCGGATCCGGCTCCCCGCCGAGAAGCTGCGACGCGTACCGGTTCAGACGGCTGCAGTAGGCCATCAGCTCCCGAAAATCCCGGATGCGGGTCAGAAGATTGGTGCCGTACTCCTGCTGCTCCAGCCCCGCAATGGAAATCACCTCCATCGCAAGGTGCAATTCCCCGGTAATGTCCGATGCCTCCATCAGAAGATCCGGCCTCTTCCTTCGGGCCTGCAGGAAGTAATCCCTCGCCCCCTCGCAGTCACCCTCCCGGAAATATTCGGCCAGCCGCTCCCTGACCTCCGCCACCTCCGCCTTCTCCCCGAACATGCCCACCATACACTCGTACACCGATAAGCGGTTGTGCACAATCCAGACATACTGCAGAAACTCCGAGATAAAGCCGAAGATTCTTCTGTGGTAAGAGTCCTTCTCCTCAATGGAAACCCGTCTCTGCAGCTCGAAGAGAATGTCGAACAGCCACGCGCAGTACCGGTCGTACCGCTTCTTCCTGCATATCAGCATATTCCCGAAGTACGTCTGCTTCCCGTGCACAAGCCGCATGAAATCCTCATAGTACTCCGGGCAGCGGTCCGCGATCACCCTTGCCGTCTCGTCCAGATATGCGATCCTGTGGTGAGAGGCAAAGCCCTCGTAGTAGGAGTGGTTGAGCTGCAGCGTTTTCGTCGTGATCACCTGGTAATCCGCCAGCACGCTGCGCACCTCCTCCCCGGTAAACAGGCCGCCGTGCGCGGGCACGTCTCCCCCGGCTGAACGCTGTACCGACTCCGGCGCATGATTCAGAAGATACCTGCGGTAATGGCATGTACCCACATACTCCGCATCCTGCACGTTTTTCCACACCCAGTACAGCCCCGTCAGCTCGCTGTAGTAGCAGTTCTGGTCGGAAATGCTCTCCCCGCTGTCGTCCCCGGTGTACCCGAGCAGCACCACGTCCTCCCAGTTTTCCTCCCGGTCGGGTATATACGCTTCCTGTCCCTTCTGGCGCGCCGCGCGCCAGGAGGCTCTGCCGACGTGCACGGGCACATACATCTCGTCCGGCGGCGTGTCAAACGCCTTGTGTGTCATAACATAGATTTTCACCTGACCCTCGCTCATCGCACGGCCCCTCCTTTTTGTCTCCCCTGTCGGCATACTATATCGCCTTTGTCCGCTTCATTCGGCGGCGCCGCTTTCTTCTTCTCGGCTTCTGTCCGTTTTCCCTGCGGTAGCTCTGGATCGTCTCCCAGATCTTCGTGTAATCCCGCTCAAACAGCTCCTCCGACAGCTGTCTCGCCAAAAGCCCGTGCTCCACCGTCTCCACAATTTTGTCCGCCACAAACCGCTTGCTCTTCTTTTTATAGGCGTACATCCCGTTCAGCTCCTGGATGTGGGCCAGCTCCGGCCTCCAGAGTATCTCGATCTTGCAGCTCCAGTCCATACCGGGATTTGGCAGAGGCCGCCTCAGAAAATAGAAATCCGTCTTACCATCTTCCGGCTCCACCGTGATAATCCCCCACCAGTCCGGCACATGCTCGCTGATGTGGGCCGCATGGCTCGTCCCCACCACCACGATGTTGTAGTCGTAATACCTGTCGTAATCCTTCACCTGGCGTTTCAGCCTGGCGTAGGTGTCCGCATCGCTCTTGATCTCGATGCCGCAGAGCGCCTCCGGAGCGATCATCACAATGTCCGCCCTGGAGCGCCCCATGGGCTGCTCCTCCAAAAGCCGTATTTTCCCGTAGGCCTCCTCGAGAAAATCAAACAGCGGCTCTCTTATATCTTTATCGTACAACATACTTAACTCCGCTTTCCTGCTTTCGTTTTCTACCATTCTACCATTCACCGTCAGCGAAGTAAAGGCCGCTTTTTTCACATACGCCTCCCCGCTCCGGTGTGTCCCGCAGGCCGATCAAAAGCCGGGAATCTTCCTCGATTCCCGGCTTTTCTCTTTTGTCTGCTCCGTTTGTTTTTCGGATTTCCGAATCCGGATGTCTGAAAACTATCCCTTAAGCCGGAATGCGCCGATCAGCCCCTTCAGCAGTCCCGCCTGTGAGGAGAGCTGTTCGCTGACTGCCGCACACTCCTCGCTGGTGGCCGAGTTGGTCTGAACCACGCAGGAAATCTGATCCACGCCCTCCGTCACCTCGGCGATGGCAACCGTCTGTGTCTCCACGGCACCCACAAGGGCGGTCATCTTCTCCACCACATGTCCCGCATACTCGCTCGTGCGCTCCAGCGACTCCGTCACCTTGTGGACGACCCTGCCGCCCTCTGTCACAGCCACAATAGAGCCCTCGATCAGCTCCTTTGTAGCCTTTGCCGCCTCGTCGGACTTGGCCGCCAGATTGCCCACCTCGTCCGCAACAACCGCAAAGCCCTTGCCCGCGGTGCCGGCTCTCGCCGCCTCAACCGAAGCGTTCAGCGCAAGAATATTGATCTGGAACGCAATGTCCTCAATCGTATTGATAATCGCGCTGATCTCTCTGGAAGAACCGGAAATATTTTCCATAGCGGTGTTCAGATCCTTCACGTACTCCATGCTGACGCCAAGCTGTCCGCCCGCCTGATCCACATATTGGCCCGCCTGCTCCGCCACGGAGAGCGTATCCTTTGCGCTCTCGGATATGTTGGTCAAAGTCGCCGAAATCTGCTGTACCGCGCTGGCCTGCTCCGTCGCCCCCTGGGCCAGAGCCTGCGCGCTGCCCGACATCTGATCAGAGCCGGCGGAAACCTGCCCCGCGCTCACGGTAATCTTGCCCATCGTACTGTTGAGCGCGCCCGTTATACTGTCCAGAGACTCCTTGATGGACTCAAAATCCCCCAGGTACTCCAGTCTGGCATTCTGCGTCAGATTTCCGGCGGCGATGGCTCCCAGCACGGAGGAAATCTCTCCTATGTAAGACCGCAGCGTGTTCATGGTATTCTCAAACATCTCGCCCAGCGCGCCGATCTCATCGTTGGAGTCCACTCCCACATGAACCTCCTGCCCGCTTGTAATTCCCAGATCGCCGTGCTCCAGCCTTCCTGCCACCCGGGTGATTTCACCGAGCGGGCGTGAAACACGAAACCGCAGGTAAACTGCAAGAAACATCATACATAAAATAATCACGATGACGCTCACAATAATCACCGACGACACGACGGACTTTGTCTCCTCTTCGACCTCCTTCATGGAAATTCCCGCAAAGATAAGTCCGCTTATCTCTCCGTCGGCCCCCTTCGTCGGAACATAGGAACAAAGATACGGCTCGCCGAGAATCTCCGCCTCACCCACGTATGACTGTCCCTCCTCGAGCACAATTCTGCTCAGCTCATCCGACAGCTGTGTGCCGACAGCCCGCTCACCGCCCTGCACCACCGTGCTGTACGCCCGGGTATTGCCCTCAAAAACAGTGAATTCACACCCCATATGATCCTTCAGCTCATCCAAAAGATCATTCAGATCCTCATAGCTTAAATCCTTCTCCAGCTCGTGGGCAAGCATATTCGTACCGTTTGTACAGCGGACTCTCTGCATATCCGTCACCAGAGAGTTGTACATGACGACGCAGATCGACATCGCAACTACAACCGAAATCGCCTGCATTATAACAACAACCAACCCGACCTTCAGCGCAATGCGTCCGTTCTTCCTGCCGCTGCGCACCTGATTTCTCTCCATCTTTCGTCCCTCCGCTATTATTAAATTTCTGAAAAACAGGATATTGTAATTATAACAAAGTCGATATCTTTTTGCAAACCTTATTTCACGCCGGCAATTACTGGCAAAACGCCTTGCCCCTTTCGCCCCCATCCCTTATAATACAGTAAAGGAGGAGGTACTATGCAAAACGAAATCACAACAAAACAAAAACTGCTGAAAAACGGCCGCATCACAACCCCCGGCTGGGCGAGACAGCTCTTCTGGGAGTACGACAGAAAGGACATACGCGCATCCCGGTGGCGCATCAAGGAGTGGGACTACTATCTTGTGGCAAACGAGCATTACGGAGTCGCGTTCACCATATCCGATCTGGGGTACATCGGACTAAACAGCGTCTCCTTACTGAATTTCGACGAAGGAAAGGAGCACACCGAAAGCATCATCGACCCGTTCCCTTTCGGGAAATACCGGATGCCGAAGGACTCCGCTTTGGGAGACGCGGGCTTTGCCGGCAGACGCCTGCAGCTTAAGTTCCGGCGGAAAGACAAAAAGCACATTATCCGCTGCTGTTTTTCGAATTTTTTCGAGGGAAAGGATTTTAAGGCGGAGCTTTCCCTCGCACAGCCGGACATGGACACCATGTGCATCGCCACGCCCTGGAAGGAAAAGCCCACGGCCTTCTACTACAACCAGAAGATCAACTGCCTTCCCGCAGACGGCTTCGCCAGCCTTGGCGACCGGGTTTATCGCTTCTCCTCCGACCGGGACTGCGGCGTCCTGGACTGGGGGCGGGGCGTGTGGACCTACGACAACACCTGGTACTGGGGCACCGGAAGCGGCTTTGTGGGTGGAGAGCCCTTCGGCTTTAACCTGGGGTACGGCTTCACCGACCGAAGCAGCGCCACCGAAAATGTCATTTTCTACAAAAACAGAGTCCACAAGCTGGGCCAGGCGGACTTTGCGATCCCGAAAAAAAAGGACGGCAGCTACGACTTTATGAAGCGGTGGCACATTTCGACCGACGGCAGCCGGCTGTGCGGCACATTTACGCCGGTGCTCAACCGGCACGCCGACATAAACGCCCTCGTCATTGCAACGAACCAGAACCAGGTGTTCGGCCGCTTTGACGGCGCGGCCGTTACAGACGACGGCACAAGACTGGACATCCGGGATTTCTTCTGCGCCATCGAGGTGGTGCACAACCGCTATTAAAGGCTTCTTCCCACGGCAAAACGGCAGGAGCCGGGTTTTTCCCCGAGTCCTGCCGCTCTTTTTATTATTTTATGCGCATTCCGCCGGATCAGGAGACAAAGAACGCCCCCAGCTTCTTAATCTTCTTTCCCGTGGAAAGGTCTGCTAGAATAATGTCAATGTCTGTCCCGTTTTTCATGTCCATGCGTTGCTGATCAAACAAAATGACGTTTCCGTGAATACCGCGGATTCCCGCCCCCGTGTGTTTGTTGAGGGTCTTCGCCTTTTTTCCGGTGAGACTGACTCGCACAAGTCCCTTCTCGTAGCCGGAGAAATAGATGTATTTGCCCTCCACGCACAGATTCGTTATGCTGCCCTTGCAGGAGTACAGCTCTTTCACCGCGCCGGTCTTCATGTTTTTTCGGTAAATTTCGGTCCGCCACTCCGATTTGCCGTTCTTTTTCGTCCGGTAGCCGTCCTCCGTATAGTAGAGGCAGCTGCCCTTTATCGACACGGAGCCGGTTCCGGTCCACAGCTCTTTGCTGTCCGTCCCGTCCAGGTCGCACCGGTACAGCCCTCTCAGGTACGATTTCGGGTTGACAAACCAGTAGTAGAGGCCGTTTTCATCCGCCGCCAAAAGCTGGCAGAGCGGATTGTCGATCAGCGCCGCAGAGCCGGTCCCGTCCGTATTCATCACATAGATTCCGAGGGTATCCATATAGGAATATCCCTCCCCGTCCGTGCGCATCTGCGCCTTCGTGTAGTAAATCCGGCCGTCTGCCAGCGCAAAATTCTGCGCGTTTCCGAAATTCTCATAGCCGCTTCCGTCGGTCCTTACACGGACAAGCTGCAGATTGCAGGCATCGCTTCCGCCGTAGAAGTCAAAAATCGCGTACACATACCCTTCGTACACCGCGACCCGCGAAAATCCGTTGTACCCCTTCGCATTCGCCATCACAAAGACCGCCTTCTTTCCCGTGCCGTCCTTTTTGACCGACCAGATCGTGTCGTCGTAGCCGTAGTAAATTCTCCCGCCGTACTCAAAGCTTCCGGAGCCCAGCATCTGGTTCGTTATACTGTTTGCCGGCTGCTTCTCCTTCGCATCCGCCGACACCGGCCGGAGCGTCAGCGCAAAAACGAGCGCAAGAAGCAGCGCTCCGATCTGTTTTCCCTTCCCTTTCAGACAATTCATATGAAACTCTCCCTTCCTTATTATAATTATACTATATGTTCAGGCATCCCAATCCCGGTGCTGCCTGCGCCACTCCCGAATCTGCTCCAGCCGCTCTCTGCACCGGCTCTCCTCCCCCTCCGCGGTGGGGCGGTAGTAAACTCTGCCCCTCAGCGACTCCGGCATACAGCTCATCGTCGTCAGCTTCTCCTCCGTGTCGTGGGCGTACTGATATCCCTCCCCGTAGCCAATGTCCCGCATCAGCCCCGTGACCCCGTTTCGAATACAGAGCGGCACCGGCTCTGCCAGCCGGGCAATGGCATCCTTTTTGGCCTCCTCGTAAGCAAGATACGCCGCGTTGGATTTTGGCGCAAGGGACAGATATATAACGGCCTCCGAAAGGTGCACCGTGCACTCCGGCATCCCGATCAGGTGACAGGCCTGAAAAGCAGCGACCGCAAGCTCCAGCGCCCGCGGGTCCGACAGCCCCACATCCTCGGCGGCAAAGCGCGTCACCCGCCTTGCCACATACAAAGGATCCTCTCCCGCCTCCAGCATCCGCGCCAGCCAGTAGACGGCGGCGTCGGGCTCGGAATTGCGCATGGACTTGTGGAGCGCAGAAATAAGGTTGTAGTGCTCCTCGCCGTTCTTGTCGTACAGAAGCGATTTTCTGGAGGTGCACTGCTCCACCGTCTCCGCCGTAACCTCCGTGGCGTACCCGTCAAATTCGCCGTTTAACACGACCATCTCAAGCGTCGAGAGGGCAGACCTGGCATCCCCGTTTGCAAACACCGCAATCATCCGCAGAAGCTCATCCGAAATGCGGATGTTCTGTCCGCCAAAGCCCTTCGGATTCTCCAGAGTCCTGCGAAGCAGGTCGCAAATCTCATCCTCCGAAAGCGACTTCAGCACAAACACCCTGCAGCGGGAGAGCAGAGCGCCGTTTACCTCAAAGGACGGATTCTCCGTGGTGGCGCCGATTAAGATAATGCTGCCCTTCTCCACAAAGGGGAGAAAGGC
>CATJJD010000079.1 GCA_949740385.1 uncultured Lachnospiraceae bacterium | reverse complement strand
AATAGGATTTGCTCGGCTTCGGTCAGCGACTTCCTTCCCTTGTACTTGAAATAAATGTCGGCTTGCTCTAAGTGCTTTTTCAGAGTGTCTAACCGCCTTTCAACAGGTTTCAGCCTGCCTTGAATATCCTGTTGTTCCCCTGTCATAGACTTGCATTTTTCATCAAGCCCCGTCATATCCATGATGTTGTTGGCTTGTAGGAAATTCAGCATTTTCGCCGCTCTGGCAGGCGGCGGAATATTTAATTTTTTGATGGGTTATCAGTTCGGCAAACCGGAAGTTATCGCTTTCTAATAATCCAATCGTCATCTTCATCATGTGATAGGGCGGTGCTTATCAAGAATGTTTCCACCTGCCAAAAGACAAAGCCCGTCTGTGACGCATACCGCAAGGCAGGGAACAGAGCGCGGATAATGCTTTAAGAAAAGCCTGTTGTATTTTGTGTTTTGAAATCATAAAATTAGGAACTGGCAGTTGAGAGATTGGTATATTAGGATTTTTAAGGAGATAGAAAAATGAGCGAAATTCATAGGATAGAATGCGGAAATGGTAATTGCTATATTGTCGAAAATGGATATAGCGGAATACTGGTTGATACTGGAAAAAAGAATATATAAATCAGGTTATTGAACAGTGTAAAACTTATCACGTTAAACGAATCCTTTTAACTCATGCACACTTTGACCACGCAGAAAATGCAGCTCAAATATCAAATGTGTCAGGTGTTCCAATCGGAATGAATGAAATGGATTGGTATTTGATTAAATCAAATACCAATCAAACACTTTTTGCTAAAAGGGTTTTAGGTAAAATTGTTTTAGCAGCGTTACTCAAAGATTTTTCAGTCCGCACAATGCAGGAATTTAAGCCGGACATATTGCTGAAAGCCGGGGATAGTCTAATCAATTGTGAAGTTAATGCAAATATAATTGCCCTGCCCGGTCATACGAAGGGTTCTATTGGAATTGATGTGGATAATACATATTTGATAGTTGGAGACGGTTTGATGAATATGTTTTATCCAACAGTGTCAATGTTGTACCATGATAAAAATGCCATGTTGGAAAGTGCAAAAAAAATCAGGCCGGGCGGCCGGTTTTCGGCTCAGACTTTACACCTTCCCAAAAATCCGCTATAATAAAGCCGTAACAGTGATCAGGAGAGAAAGGACAGGGCGGTGAGAGAGATGGCAGAGGAAAGGACGGCTGACGGGGGAAAACAGACTGCGGACCAGGCTGTGCCGACGAGGATCGCCCTGATCGGGATTATTGTGGAAAATATGGAGTCGGTTGAGCCGTTAAACGCCCTGCTTCACGAGTACGGCTCCTGCATTATCGGGCGGATGGGCGTGCCCTACCGGCCGAAGCAGGTGAATGTGATCAGCGTCGCAGTCGACGCACCGCAGGATGTGATCAACGCCCTGTCGGGAAAAATCGGCAGGCTTGACGGCGTGAGTGCCAGGACGGTGTATGCCAACCGGTAGCGGCATATTGGAGACAGGACGAAGAGAGATGGAAGTATATGGAAAGACGCCGCAGGATGCACGGATTGCGCGGATTGCGGAGGAGAGAAATATCGACAGAGATACGCTACGGTGGCTGCTTGCCACAGAGGATGAGGACGCACTGTTCTGTCTGCGGAAGACCGCAAGGGAAACGGCGGACCGCGCCTACGGTAAAAGGGTGTTTTTGCGGGGACTGATCGAGTTTACGAACTACTGCAGGAACGACTGCTACTACTGCGGCATCCGAAGGAGCAGTCCCTGCGAGCGCTACCGGCTGAAGGAGGAGCAGATTCTTTCGTGCTGCGGGGCGGGATATGAGCTGGGATTTCGAACGTTTGTTTTGCAGGGCGGCGAGGACGCCTATTTCACCGACGAAAGACTGTGCGGCCTTGTGTCCGCCGTAAAAGAGCGCTGGCCGGACTGCGCGCTGACGCTTTCCGTCGGGGAGCGGAGCAGAGAGAGCTATCAGGCGCTCTTTGATGCCGGGGCGGACCGCTATCTGCTGCGGCACGAGACGGCGGACGCGGCCCACTATGGGCTGCTTCACCCGGCGGAGCAGTCGCTGGCCGAAAGAAAGGCGTGTCTTTTGCATTTAAAGGAGATCGGCTATCAGGTGGGCTGCGGCTTTATGGTGGGATCACCGGGACAGACGGTGGATACGCTGTATGCGGATCTGCAGTTTATCCGTCAGTTTAACCCTCACATGGTTGGGATCGGGCCTTTTATCCCCCAGAAGGATACGCCGTTTGGCGGCGAACCGGCAGGGACGGCGGAGGCGACCATTCGTCTGCTGTCCGTGATCCGGCTGCTTTTGCCCAAGGTGCTTCTGCCGGCGACGACGGCGCTTGGGACGATCCACCCGAAGGGGCGTCAGCGCGGCATACGGGCAGGGGCAAACGTTGTCATGCCGAATCTGTCCCCGATGGCCGTGCGGGAGAAATACCGGCTGTACGACAATAAGGCGTACACGGATGCGGAGGCGGCGGAGTGCCGGGACATGCTCCGGGAGGAGATGCGTGAGATCGGCTATGAGGCGGTCTGCGCCAGAGGAGACTACAGGAAGGAACCAGAAACGGAGGAAATGATATGAGAAAGAACACACAGATAAAGAAGCTTGCCGCTGTCATGCTGGCGGCGTCCGTTGCGGCAGGCAGCTTTACCGGCTGCGGCGACAGCCAGGCGAAGAAGGACACCCAGGCAGCCGACGTGCAGCCGGGGACGGAGGATGCAGCGAACAATCAGGGAACGCCGGGTACGGAGGCTTCGACAGAGCCTGAGGGCCGGACGGACACAGCGATCACCGAGCTTGCAGAGCTGCTTGCGCAGATCGCGTCCACGGTGGAGGAGGGATCTGCGGGGGCTTCCTTAAAGGCGGTTCCGGCGGCACTGTCGCTTCTGGACTGGGGCAGCGGCTGTGAGCCGGGGGAGGCCGCGGTGCAGGACTGCGTGAAACAGTATCTGGCCGGACTTGACGAGGGAGCGCAGGAGGAATTTCGGATGCAGCTTACCCTTGTGTGCTCTGTCTGCAGAGAGATCGCGGGGGAGAACGGCAGCGCGCTCATTGAGGACGCGGGCTGCGAGGCGCCGAACTATCCTTACGATGCGTCGTCGCTCACCGAGCTTGACGCGCTGGAGGCGGCAGTAACCGGGAGTTAAATTATTTAACCAAAAAGAAAATGACATTTTCCCTTCAATGTGATAATTTATTAGTAAACACATCCAATCATTTAATGATTGATTCATCACATTTAATAAGCATATTTAAGGCACATGAAGGGGTGGAACAAATGAATCAGCGACCGGAATACGATGCAAGGAAGACTGGAGAGAATCTGAGGCGGCTGCGCCTGCTCTGCGGCTACACGGCGGATGCCGTGCGGGAGTATATAGGTGTGGGGACGGTGCAGGCGGTTTACAAGTGGGAGCGGGGCGACTGTTTCCCGACGCTGGACAATTTCCTTGCGCTGGCGGAGCTCTACGGGGCGGACCCGATGAAAATTGTCGTGCGCAGGGAGAGCTCACATCTGATCGTTGACTGGGAGAGCTGCGGAAAAAAGCAGCGGACGCATCCGCTTTTGCAGTATTACTGCAATGTTTCAGACCACTGCAGACAGCGGGAGGATTGACTAAATTTCAGGAGCAGATTATGTCGGCGAAGAGTACAGCAAGAGATATGACAACCGGCAGCATATGGAAGCATATTGTGCTGTTTTCCATACCGCTGCTGATCGGCAACTTTTTTCAGCAGCTATACAACACGGTGGATTCTGTCGTGGTGGGCAACTATGTGAGCAACCAGGCGCTGGGGGCGGTGGGATCGGTGGGGCCGGTCATCAACACGCTGGTGGGCTTTTTTATGGGGATGTCCACCGGGGCCAGTGTGGTGATTTCCCACTATTTCGGCGCGAAAAACGAGAAAGGGCTCCACGAGGCTGTACATACGACGATACTTCTGACGTTTCTTCTCAGTATCGTGTTCACACTGGTGGGAATCGGGATGGTTCCCTTTATGGTGCATTTTATGAAGACGCCGGCGGACGTGGTGGCGGAGTCTGTGACCTATCTGCGGATCTATTTCGGCGGAATGATTTTCCTTATGATCTACAACATCGGTTCGGGCATACTGCGGGCGGTGGGCGATTCCAGGAAGCCGCTTGTCTTTCTGTGCATAACGTCGGTGGTCAATATCGTGCTGGATCTTATCTTTGTGGTGTGCTTTCATATGGGCATCGCGGGAGTTGCCTTTGCGACGGTGATCGCGGAGGCCGTGTCGGCGTTTATGGTGCTTTTTGTGCTGTCCCGAACGGATGAACCGTACCGGCTTGTGTGGTCTGACCTGCGCATATCCGTGCAGATCTTAAAGAAGATCTGCCTTGTGGGAATTCCGGCAGGGCTGCAGATGGCGGTCACATCTTTTTCCAACGTGTTTGTCCAGTCCTACATCAACCGGTTCGGCTCGGACTGTATGGCGGGATGGACCTCCTACACGAAGGTGGACCAGTTTGTCATACTGCCGATGCAGAGTCTGTCCATGTCGGCCACGACCTTCGTCGGCCAGAATCTGGGTGCAAGGGACGAAAAACGCGCCGAGAAGGGCATGTCGACGGCGCTCGCCATATCGCTGTCGGTGACGGTGCTTTTCACCGTGTTTTTGAATGTGGCGGCGACGCCGCTGATCCGCATGTTTACGAAAGACGTCAACGTGCTGGCCTTCGGCAAAACGTTTCTGCGGTTTATGTCGCCTTTTTATGTCTGCTGCTGTTTTAATCAGATTCACGCGGGAGCGCTGCGGGGGTCGGGGGACGCAAACGGGCCGATGGTTATTATGCTCAGCTGCTTTGTGGTGTTCCGCCAGATCTATCTGGCAGTCGCATCGCTTCTGTCTGACAGCATCTACCCGGTGGCCTTTGCGTACCCGGCGGGATGGATACTCTGCAGTATTCTGATGTTCCTCTACTATAAGCATGCGAAAAAGCGGAGCCGGCCGCTGGTGTCGGAGACTGCGTGAGAGGAGAGCAAAAAAGATAACGATAAGAAGGAGAACCCCTGTAAGCGGTGTCAGAGTGCCGGTTGCGGGGGTTTTCTTATGATGACAGCTTCGATTATGCGGACAGAGAAGCATGTGAAAATCAGAAATTTTCTGTATGATTGAAAAATCGATATATACACAGTATAAATAATACCCACAGAATCCCACTAAGAAAAAGAAAATGAGGAAAAAACAATGAGCGGTAAAATATTGTGAGTAGACGATGAACAGGAAATTTCTGATTTGATTGAGGTATTTTTGTAGAATGAACAATTTCAGTGCTTTAAATATTATACGTTTCAAGACGCATTTTCAGCGATAGACAGTGAATGTTTTGACCTGGCAATAATAGATATAATGCTGCCGGACGAATCATTGAAAATGTAGCGGGAAATATCGTTTTATTTATTCCGTTTGGAATGCTTTTTCCGGTTATTTTTAATAAAAACGTAGGGGGGTATTTCACAAACAAAGTACAAATTTGATAGAAATAATAATGTGAGAATTTGGAGTGATGATGAAAAGAATATAAAGTTTATAGTGATTACGGAATGGATTGAATGATTGGGATGTAATATGGTTTTGTCTGCAAGGATTTTTTTTGTTTTTTATAACAAGGCAGGAAGGAATGTCTATGCACATGCTACAAGAGAGGCTAAGCGGGATTCCGCAAAGCTCTTGGATAAGGTTGTGGGAATAAGTTAAGCAATGAAAACTGAACAACAAAAACTTTCCCTTGTAACTTGCTGATAAGGGCAAAAACAAGGGAAAAGGATACATATTTTGAGGCCGGACATACCGAAAGCCTTGAAAATAAAGAAAAGTTAAGGCAGCTTAGTAGACAAATTGGAAATTAGCTCTCTTTGTCCTAGCGTATCCTTTGTTTCCTATATTCAGAGGGAGAAACACCTTTTTGCTTTCGAAATATTCGGCTGAAATAAAGGGGATTATCATATCCAACAATGTTT
>CATJJD010000078.1 GCA_949740385.1 uncultured Lachnospiraceae bacterium | reverse complement strand
GTCACTCCGGCTTTTTTGAATGTACTTGCATTGCCCGGCTGATTTTTTAATTTCTGGCGCGCCTCCTTTGAGATATTCAGGACGGTATCCACGGTGTTGTTTTGATTCTGAGCACCTGTGCCGGAAAGATGAAATCCGGTATCTTTCGAGCTGTGCACTGCGGAGATAACCGGTGCACTCGAAGGCTTCAAATTTAATGAATTCATTTCTATGCTGTTTGACATCCTGTTTCCTCCTCGTCTCAATAATACAATGAAAAGCCGCCGGCAGCCTCTTTTACAATGAAAAATATAGATTTTCAACCGCTTATTAATTGCATCATCACAGTAATTAAAAATACCTCTTATCAGTATAACAGGCATTCTTTTTATTGAAAAGGGACAGATCAGGCACAAAATCCATCGTTTTTGTGCCCGATCTGTCCCTTTTCAAATTGATCCTGATATAGTATAATATTACGATTGAAAAACACTGGCAGAATAATTAAGAGAACAGCTCAAATCCGTTTTTTCCGCAGTAATTCCGAATTATCTTTTGCGACTTTTTACGTTCAAACAGCCTGCTTATATAGTAAGCACTTTGAAAATAATTCAGGCACTTTGCACGTTCACTTTCTGTCAACGTCTCCTGCCTGACATGGGTATCGCTGCCCTTTCCGGTTCTGCACACGCAGTTCTATCTGCTGTCCCAGATCTTATCACCATTTTGAACTGCATAGGTTATCTTGAAAATATCAAAACGTGCTAAAAATCCTCTGCACTCCTCCCCCATATCTTTGTACCCCAGCAGAAACCGTTCTGCAAAATCATCCATATGATAAAACATAATTTCTTCTCTTCTGAATATATCGAAAAAAACATCCGACTGCCACGTCTGATTTTTATTTCTGATTTCAATATATCCCTTCTGGGATTCCAGAAGATTATTTCTGTCCCATTTCCGATTCTTAGACGCCTGGAAAAAGAATGAAAAATCTTTCGGCGGCACTGCTTTAAGATCCGTCATACAGGCTACTTTATGCGAACTTGCCTTGTCCTGCCACATGGAATTAAAATCAATACCTCCCGAAGGGTGTTTAAGAATGTCGCTTTCCTCCCTTTCATAATCGACACGCTCTGTTCCCCATTCTTCTGACAGTTCATCAAGTGCCAGCCGAATAATCCCCTTTATTTCTTCCGACTGATAGTAGTAATCAGAATCATAATACATCCAGTCATATCTTTCCACACCGCCATACTGTTCCGCAATCTTCGCGCCCACGCTGCTGCAGGCGGCAAACGAAGCGCCAGCGTTGACACTCAGCATCAGTGTATATAAATCCGTCAAAATCTGTCCGTTATCAGCAGCATCGTGACCAGTGGTACAACGCTGCTGCACCAGCTCGACACGCATGTCAGCACACATCCGCTTTACCTGTTGAAAAACATCCTCGAGCGACATGTCACCTGCATAAAAATCGTCCAAAACACTGAACATTTCTGATCTGAATGAATACCCGAGTTCTCCTCCGGCACAGCTTTTCGGCATTCCTTTCACTTTCACAATATTGTTGTAATTCTCACAGGGCAGCTCAGGCTCTGTCCTGTTTTTCTGATATACATCCGTTTTTGAGTCAGGAGATTCCTTATAACATTTTGCTCCCGATTCTTCGCAAACGCACCTTTCCGCAGCTGCAGTACAGCTTTGGAACGATTCGAACAGACGAACTGCCGCACTCTCAACTCCACCTGTCTGCATAAATTCACCTCCGTTATAACATATTTTTGTCAGATATAATTCCTGTATCATTATCAGCCAGAGAGCGTCCTCTCTGGCTGATAATATGTCAGTCTCCTAATTCATACATATAATTTATGTAAATCCTCGGAACTATTGTCTTAGTTGAAAGACTCGCCTTACATCCAATCTTCCAGTCACCTTCAACCCGTGTATTTTTACTTGCATCTGCATCTTTTTGATAGTCAATAGCCATACTTATACCAAATTTCCCCAATTTATTCCAGTAAGTTCCAGATGGAGTCATAAATCTCCAATATTCAATATCCGAATACCTTCCATCACTCGAAAAATCAATGCGTGTTGCGTATGCATTATGTGGTATAGTATCTCCGAAATCTCCTACCGGTATCACTATATCAGTATATGCAGAAGGGCTTACCGTAATCTGTTTGGATGCATGTATCCACTCGGTCATTCCCATTGCCATATGCGGCATTCCTACCGAGACATTGATTGTATCCTCCACAAAGTTGAGAGGCGTAAACTTTTCAGGCGTATAAATTATCAGAAAATACTCCTGTCCCACATTCAGATTGTTTACTTTATCCTTCTCACCGCATGAAAAAGCTCCGCAAAATTTACTTTTATGTGCACCATAATTTATAGGATCATTGCTATCATATTCTATCGCCAGACTATCTGCCTGAACAATTTTAAATCGTGTCTCAGGATGTTTTCCTAACAATGTAACTGTAGCTGTTGATTTCTCAGCAGTAAAGCGATACCAGCACTCATTCCCATTCGGCGTATATCTTGTATGGAAGAAATTATCCTCTGTATTCGTGAACCATTCTATCGGTGTTGCATTTTCTGCTCCACTAATCATTGATTCTACATATTTTTTATTCCCGTAGATCACTCTGAATTGTCCTGAATCCTGAATATAATTCTGACCGCTCATAGTAATCGTATAATGCGCTACAGCAGAATCATTCCGTGGATTTTTAATATATACCCACCGTTTAGGCTGCATGTCAGCAGCACCGACTGTGGCAATAACGTTACCACTGTCATCTATAATTTTCATAGTCAGATATGATTCTCCCATTCTAACCAGGCAGACTGCCGCCTCATCCATTGTCGAATAATCAAGCTCAATATCATATGTCTTCTCGTCTGTCAATGATGTAATTTCATCTTCTATTACCTCATATGCCTGATATGCCTGCTTCTCTTCCCTGCCTGTATCTTCTGCAAACGCCGTTCTGCACAGCCCCATCGACATCACCAGAACAGTAAATGCAAATTATATTTTTTTTCCATGCATTTTTTCTCAATGTATTTTCCTCCTATTGATTATTTTTGTCAAATCGATTTGATTTTTTCAGTATAGCATGTTTTCTTATCCCAGAAAAGGGACAGATCAGGCACAAAACCTCCCTCTTTTGTGCCTGATCTGTCCCTTTTCAAGATTGGATTTGTATCGTATAATAATGCATTGTATGCAGACAAATATAAAATTGTGAAAGGATGATGTTCTATGAAGAAAAAACTTTACTTGCATGTTTTCTTGCCGTGTTAATGGGGGCTAACTTTCTGCTCACGCCGCCTCCGTCCCCTTCCGCTGATCCGACAGAAACGGTAGAACCACACAATAATTTGTGGGACGGAGAAAAAAATTAAAACATCAGACCAAACCCATTGTCACTACAATAATTGCGAATTATCTTTTGCGATTTTTTCCGATCAAACAATCTGCTTATATGATAAGCACTTTGAAAATAATTCAGGCACTTTGCACGTTCACTTCCTGTCAACGACTCCTGCCTGACATGGGTAATCCAACCCGGTTCGAATGTATAGACATCAAGAAACTCACCTTTTCCAGTCGCAAAAGATAATTCCACACCAATTTTCACCTTCTCCAGTGCACCTTCATAATCTTCTATATCTGTCAGCAAATCTTTCCACAGCGTGTTGATCAACAAAGCCTCATTGCTGCGGTGTATCAGTAATACATGGCTTTGCTCCAACTGATTCCAAAGCATACGTACCAAGGATATGGCCGCATCGTAGTCTCCCCGACCACGAAGTATTAATGCATAGTAGTATACAAGAGTCATTTCCCGTTCCGTATAAAAATGTGTCCCATAATCAATATTCCAGTCCGGAATCGTCAGCCTGATCGCATCCTCCACCTGCTTCTGATACTCATCCAGGCTGATTTCTCCCGCTTCATATGACATGATATTTTTAATACTGGAAATAAACTGTACATTCTGTTTGATTTTCGCCTTGTCACCAAGGCATTTCTCCAGCTCCAGCAATTTGTACAATGCGATTTCATCCTTCTGCAGATGCAGGAGTTTTTTTATTTCCGCCGCAAGTGCCAGATCCTGATAACGGTCAGATATAATCTCTGTATTATAGGAATCAATCGGAATTTCCATATAATCTGCCAGTGATTTCCAGGTACTTTTCTTAGCATTGCGTTTCCCCGCTTCGAGTGCACGATACGTTTTTTCACTGCAGGCGTGCTTATCAATATCTCGAATCTTAAGCTTACGTTCCTGTCGGTATGCCCCCAGCACTTCGTGCAGCAGACAAAACTGCCGGTTCACTTCCCCGCGCATCAGCGACGGCTCCTCAACCTGAAATTCCTCCTTCACCCTCGTAAGCGCAAACAGTGCATGCCGGTACATCTCGCGCTCCTCCGCCTTCAGATGCGCTTCTTCCCGGAGCAGCCCCTGCAAAACAGAGCATATGCCGGTGACAACCGCCTGTTTTCTGTGCAGCTCCAGGGCGCGCCGGTAGCAGCGGATTTTCTCCTCTGGGCTCACATCCTTTGCATACTCCCCGAACAGGCAGACGGCCTTTGCGTACACCTTAATCTGTTCTTCCACCGGGCAGCATTTCTCGATGTAGCAGAGAATGGACGAAAGCGTTTCTGTGAGCTGTTTCTCATCGAAAGAGCCGGAGCTTCCCCGCATTTCCAGATGAAGCAGTATGTACATAATTTCCTCTGTGCTCAGACACTGCTCCGCCGACAGCGGCTGTGGATAGCCGGTCACGGTTGCTGCAATGGCGCGCTCCATCCGTGTTTCATCGCAAAGCACATAGCCCTTCCAGAATTCCGTAAACTGCTCCTGCAGCGTCTCATGTATATGCCTTGCATTTGCCATATCGGAGTCCAGATCCTCCGGCTGGATGCTGCCGTCCTCGATTTTCCTTAAAATGCTCTCCTTCCAGCACAGGTACTCATATTCGCTCTCGCTCAGCATTGTCATAAAAAACTGCGTGGACGCGCCGAGCCGCCGTATCAGCGCGTCAAAGACAAGGGCATCCGGCATCGTTCCGTACTGCTCCAGCTTCGATATTGCCCGTCCGGTCAGCAGATTATCGGCCAGCGCATCCTGCGAGATATTGTGCGCCTGCCTCATCCCGGCAAAAAATGTGCCGAATGCTATATTGTTTTTCTCCGATTTCCTTCTGTGTCTCCCCATCGCTCTCACTCCGTTTTCCGACAACACGAGTACTGCCGTTAACTCTGTTTTTGCCACTTTCTTATATATTTCGTCCAAAAACGAATATCATTAAACCATTGCGGAACCTTTTTCCTGCATTTTCGCATCATTCTAACCAATAATTGACAAGAATGGGTAGAATGAGTAGAATATGGGTAGAATAAATTCAGGAGGCGGTCAGGGAGGCGGGATATAAAATTGACCAAGAAAATAGAAGGACGTAAGCTATATATAATAGACTTGCGCCCTGATTTGATTACGATTCAATTACTGATTACTTATTCTTTGAGCTTGACCAGTTCCGTAAGATTAACGCCAGCCGAAATGTATTCCGTTAACGGGTATTCACAGCTGCCTCTCCCGCCACGTCTTCTGACATCAGTTTTTCCAGCAGTTCCTCCGCCGTATCTGCCGAAATCCCGTATTCACTCTCACAGAATGCATAGTCCGCATAGTAGGTCGCATTTCCGCTGTGGTCGAACTTTACTGCAAAACGCAGGGACTGCAGATTGCCCTCGTAGTTCTTTTCGATCTCTTTCATATTGTTCACTGCGGTGTCAATCTTCTGCTGTCTGTCCCTGGCTTCTTCTTTTTCTTTTTCGGACAGCGCGTCATGATTCTTGAGCATTTCCAGATCCTTCAGCATGTCAACCGGCATCAGTACGTTAAATTTTGTGCCGAGCCGGAACGGGGACTGGTCGTATTCCGAAAAGCTGTCGTCGTAGACGTCGACGCTTGT
>CATJJD010000077.1 GCA_949740385.1 uncultured Lachnospiraceae bacterium | reverse complement strand
TCATCTTCTTTCCGAAACCGGTTATACCTGCGATACAATGGGCGGCAGCAGGGAGGACGGCAATTATCCACGACGCGGACAATATGGGGCTGTCCCAGCTCTACCAGCTCAGAGGGCGGGTGGGGCGGTCGAACCGGACGGCCTACGCCTTTCTCATGTACCGGCGCAACAAGCTGCTAAAGGAGATTGCGGAGAAGCGGCTTGCGGCTATCCGGGAGTACTCGGACCCTGGCAGCGGCTTCAAGATCGCCATGCGGGACCTGGAGATCCGGGGGGCCGGAAACCTTCTGGGGGCTCAGCAGAGCGGCCACATGGAGGCGGTGGGCTACGATCTGTACTGCAAGATGCTGCACGAGGCGGTGCGGGAGGCAAAGGGAGATACTGTGGAAGAAAAATTCGATACCACTGTGGATGTGCGCACCGACGCGTTCATTCCGACGCAGTATATCTCCAACGAATTTCAGAAGCTGGACATATACAAGCGGATCGCGGGAATCGAGACGCAGGAGGAGTCCGAGGAGATGCTCGAGGAGCTGATCGACCGCTTCGGGGAGCCGCCGAAGTCGGTGCAGAATCTGCTGACCATCGCGCGGCTTAAGGGGATGGCCCACCGGATCTATATAAAGGAGATCGTGCAGCATGACAACGAGCTTAAGCTCACCATGTTTGAGCGGGCGAGGATTGATGCGGCGAAGATCCCGGAGCTGATTGCGGCGTACGGCTCCGCCCTGAAATTTACCGCCGATGCAAAAGCGCCGTATTTTATATGCCGGATGGGGGCAAACTCAAGAGAAAAGAACCGCGAAGCGCTGGATGTGCTGCAGCAATTACTGGAACAGATGTCCTTGTTATTATGCGAGGAAAAAAGAAATGATTGCGCATGAAATAGGCAGAAATTCACGAAATTCAACTTAATCCTTGCCAGAGGGCGCAAAAAGTTCTATAATATATGAGCAAATGCGCGCAGTATGCGGGCGGCAGGAGGAAATCAGATTCATGAGAGCGAAGAAAGTAGCAGCTATATTGTTAGCGGGAATGCTTGGCGTATCCCTTTTGGCAGGGTGCGGTCAGATAGATCAGAATGCGGTTGTGGGGACGGTCAGCGGCGACGAGGTGCCGATGGGACTTGTCAATTTTTACTGCCGCGTGCAGCAGGCGTCCTACGAGGATATCTACCGGATGTATCTGGGCGCAGAGGACGTGTGGATGGCAGATCCGTACAACTCGGGAACGAACATGCAGGATTCCGTCAAGGAATCGGCCTTTGAGGAGATTCACGAGATGTATACGCTTAAGGCCCATATGGGAGACTTCGGCGTGGCGCTGACGGAGGAGGACAATGCGGCGATTTCGGCGGCTGCGGCAAAGTTTATGACGGACAATACGCCGGAGGCGATAAAGGAGCTGGGCGCAAGCCAGGAGCTTGTGGAGCAGCTGCTTGGACTGTTTACGATCCGGGCGCGGGTAACGGATGCGGTTAAGGCGCAGGCGGATGCCGCGGTGTCGGACGAGGAGGCCAACATGCGTGGCTATACGCAGCTTGTGGTGACGGCCTCGGAGGAAGAGGACGCGGAGAGCGCCAAGGCCAGGGCCGTGCAGATTCAGACGCAGCTTGCGGCGGAGGGAGCGACCCTCGAGAGCGTTGCGGAGGCCAACGGGCTTTCTGCGGCGAAGCAGACCTATGCGACTTATGCGGCAGAGGGCGAGGAAGCCGGCGCGGAGACGGAGGATGCGGTGATGGCCGCGCTTAAGGGAATGAAACAGGGGGAGACGTCCGACATGATTGAGAAGGACGGCTCCTGGTATTTCCTGCGGGTTGACAGTGATACGGACGCGGAAGCGACGGAGAACAAGCGCAAATCCATTATTGAGGAGCGCCAGAATACCCATTACCGGGATGTGCTGGCCGGCTGGCAGACGGACGACGGCTGGGAGCCGGATATGTCGCTGTTCGGGAAGATACAGTTTGAAACTTCTCTGACGACAACCGATCCGAATGCTCCGGCTACCGAGAGTGCGCAGTGATGGATATAAAACAACCTGGGAAAGACAACATTGTTCTAATCGGAATGCCGGGGGTGGGTAAAAGCACCGTCGGCGTTATCCTTGCAAAAATGCTGGGGCTTCAGTTTATTGACGCGGATCTGCTTATTCAGCAGCAGGAGGGAAAGCTTCTGCGTGAGATTATCGAACAGTCGGGAGTGGACGGGTTTATTCAGGTAGAGAACCGGGTGAATGCGTCCATAGAGGCAAAGGGTGCGATCATTGCGACCGGCGGCAGCGTGGTTTACGGTGAGGAGGCCATGAGACACCTGAAAAGCATCGGGCTTCTGCTCTACCTGTATGTGCCTTACGGGCTTCTGGAAAAGAGGCTTTCGGATATACGGGGCAGGGGCGTGGTCTTAAGGGAAGGACAGAGTCTGCTGGATCTCTACAGGGAGCGGACGCCTCTGTATGAGCAGTACGCGGATCTGTGCGTGTCCGAGGAGGGGCTTAGCGTTGAGGGCACCGTTGAGCGTATTATCGAAAAACTGAATTTTTGAATAACAATCACGATTGCATTGAATAATATATATTAGAATCGCCAATGTCCGGTGGCAGCATTCAATATGAGGTGAGATATGGAACAGTACGTGATCAAGGGTGGAAATCCGCTGTATGGTGAGGTTGAGATCAGTGGGGCAAAAAATGCCGCGCTGGCTATTCTTGCTGCCGCTATCATGACGGATGAGACCGTTACAATAGAGAATTTGCCGAACGTCAGAGACATCAATGTCCTGCTGCGGACCATTGAGGAGATCGGAGCCAGAGTGGAGCGGGTGAACGCGCACAAGGTGAGAGTCAATGGTTCTTTTATACAGAATGTGAGCGTGGATAACGAGTTTATCCGCAAGATTCGTGCGTCCTACTATCTGCTCGGGGCGCTTCTCGGCAAATACAAGAGGGCAGAGGTTGCACTGCCGGGCGGCTGTGACATCGGGAGCCGTCCGATTGATCTACATATCAAGGGGTTCCGCGCCATGGGGGCGCAGGTGGATATCGCCCACGGGCTTGTCATCGCAAGGGCGCAGCATCTGGCGGGGACACATATTTATCTCGACAAATCTTCGGTGGGGGCGACCATCAATATTATGATGGCGGCGGCGATGGCGGACGGAAAGACCGTGATCGAGAATGCGGCGAAGGAGCCCCATGTTGTCGACGTGGCGAATTTTTTAAACAGTATGGGGGCCAATATCCGCGGGGCGGGCACGGACGTGATCCGCATTGTGGGGGTGGAGCGGCTCCACAAAACGGAGTACTCGGTGATTCCGGATCAGATTGAGGCCGGAAGCTTTATGTTTGCCGTGGGAGCGGCCGGCGGCGACGTGCTCTTAAAGAACGTGATTCCGAAGCACCTTGAGGCCACGACGGCGAAGCTTCTTGAGGTCGGCTGCATGGTGGATGAGTTCGACGACGCGGTGCGCGTGCACTCCGGCGGCAGTCTCCATCACACGCAGGTGACGACGCTGCCGTACCCGGGATTTCCGACGGATATGCAGCCGCAGATGGCGGTGCTTTTGGGCATTGCGGACGGTACGAGCACTGTGACGGAGAGCATTTTCGAGAACCGGTTCCGATACGTGGATGAGCTGACCCGTATGGGGGCTGACATTAAGGTGGAGAGCAATATCGCCATTATCCGCGGCGTGGAAAAGTATACGGGGGCGAGAGTCAGCGCGCCGGATCTGCGGGCGGGCGCAGCCCTTGTCATTGCGGGGCTTGTGGCGGAGGGCATCACTATCGTGGACGATATTTACTATATTGAGCGCGGGTACGAGGATTTTGACAAAAAGCTGCGGGGTATCGGCGGGCAGATTGAAAAGATTTCCGACGATAAGGATCTGCAGAAATTTATATTGAAGGTTTCCTGAGAATGAAGGTTTTACCGAAACGGTAAAAGGAGTGATTTTCCGGCGTGGAAAATCGCTCCTTTTTCGAGTGCGGACAGGTCAGAATATTGCCCGTATGTACAGGTCTTTGTCTGCGGTGGACAGGTCGAGAACGGTGTTGTCGTCGAACTGCACCATGGGGCGGGAGAGTGCCTTCTGGTTTAACATGACGATCTTGCCGCATCTGCCGTTGCTTAAGATTACGCGGTTGTTCTGATAGGTTTCCGCGATCTGCTGCAGGAAGGTCAGTATATAGCGGGTGTGGTATTTCTGGAAGCCCTCCTGCTCGAACCGGCTGATGACCTCAAAGGGACACAGGGGCGTGCGGTAGGCGCGGGAGGTGGTCATGGCGTCGTAAACATCCGCGATGCCGATAATCTGAGCGACGCTGTCAATCCTTTCATCGGTGAGCCCTGCGGGGTAGCCGCTGCCGTCTGAACGCTCGTGATGCATGAGAGCCGCCTTTTTGATGTGGTCGTTCAGCTGCTGTCCCTTTAACAGCTCGTACCCAAAGCGCGGGTGCTGCCTGATGAGGGCAAATTCCGCCTCGGTCAGGGTATCGGGCTTGTTTAAGATTTCATCAGGAATTTTAATTTTTCCGATGTCGTGGAGCATGCCGGCAAGTGTGAGCAGGTCTCTCGTCTCCCGGTCGGCTTTGAGCCAGCGGCCGATCATGCGGGAGATCAGAGCCACGTTGAGACAGTGGGCGTACACGGCGTCGGAGACGGTGCGCAGGTTGAAGAGCATGTCAAACATTTCCGCGATAGTGCTTCTTGAGCGGAAAAGATCAGAGGATGCGGACAACAGCCGGTCCGTGTCAATGGGTTCGCCCCGCTCCGCAAGGCCGGTGAAGGCGCGCTTCATCTCCTCGATTGTCTCGTAGTAGATAAACTGGAAATCCCGGAACTGGTTGGACGCGGCAACCTTCTGGGAATGAGTCCGGCTTTTTTCGGCGTGGGTTTTTGTCTGTGCCTGGGCGGTGTCGGTTCTTTCTGTTTTTTCCTCCTCCACCGCAACCTGCCCGATGCGGTAGAGCCGGATACGGTTGATGAGTTGGCGCGTGATGCCGCTGCCCTTTGGCGCCAGCACCTGGCCGGCCTGTGTGATTACCGGCTCTGCCAGCACCATGCCCTCTGTTAGTTCTCTGGGTTCTAAGCTTCGCATATTTACCCTCCATAGTCGTTGATATAAAAAGTATAAATATTTTTTTCTAAAAAGTCAATAAAAGGGGTTGACATGCGAAAAAAAAGGTTGTATTGTATCAAATAGAGATTTCAAATTGAATATTGTTGCTTTTCTCTTATTCAGAGTGATGGAGATACAAAGGATCTGTGAAGTCACGGCAACCCCCGCGAGGGAAGGTGCCAGCCTGAGCGAAAAGAAAGCCATAATATGGCGATTCGAACAATAAGAGGATTTGATTATCTTTATATTAAGTCCGCTTGTTTGAGCGGGCGTTTTTTATTACTTAATTTATGCAAAAGAGAGGAAGAGACTATGGAGAAATTACTTTTTACCTCGGAGTCCGTGACCGAGGGACATCCGGACAAAATGTGCGACGCGATTTCCGACGCAATTCTGGACGCCTGCATGGAGCAGGACCCGATGAGCCGTGTGGCCTGTGAGACCGCAAGCTGCACCGGATTTGTTCTGGTGACGGGAGAGATCACCACGAAGGCGCAGCTGGACATTCCGTCCATTGTGAGGAGCACGGTGAACGAGATCGGCTACAACAGCGCGAAGGCCGGATTTGACGGCAATTCCTGCGCGGTTATGGTGGCGCTGGACCAGCAGTCCGCGGACATTGCCATGGGGGTTGACCGGGCTCTCGAGGCGAGAGAGGGCTCTTTGACCGATGAGCTGGACACCGGCGCGGGCGATCAGGGCATGATGTTCGGCTATGCGACAAACGAGACGCCGGAGCTTATGCCGTATCCGATCGCTCTGGC
>CATJJD010000076.1 GCA_949740385.1 uncultured Lachnospiraceae bacterium | reverse complement strand
AGAATTATGTAGATGGGAGACAGTAATTTTATTACAAGCAGTGAATTAGCTGAAATGAGAAAGAGGGAGTCACCAATAAATGCAGGGGACAGCATGTTTATCTATGACAGGCTGGAGGAACAGGGAATCCTCCAGATACATGAATACATAGGTGGATGCTTGTATTTGGGGCCCAATATTTTGGAGGAGATCCCACTTGTGGCAGGGGTTTCCATAAAGAGGTCAGGCAAGTCCCTGAAGATTGACAAAGCCTTCCATGAGCATGGACATGGGGAATTGACCCCACTATTGGTGAAACAGGTTGAGCATTTTGCAGAATTTTATGGATATGGCATGGAACCCCTGAATTTATGTGGGGAAGGAAACCACAACATCATGAATGACAGCCTTATATAGAAGTAACAGTTTCAAAAACTGCCAGGATATCAGTCCAGGCAGTTTTTTTATGCATCCAGCCATAGGCATGCCCCATTGGGGGTATACCATTAAATTAGGAGGCCACAGCCCATTCACAGGCTTCTGCTGTTGCAGGGCAATGGGAAATTGCTGGATAACCTCCAATGAGCAAAAGTACTGTTATTCCTGTTATGCTGTTATGAATGTGCCATCAAAAATTCCCTATACACCAAGAACCTCCAAACCTGCACAGCCTGACAAAGTTTTTTGCTTTGGGGTTCCCAAACTGTGAGGAGCCAGAAAGTTACAGGCCATGCCACAACCTAAATCCATACAGACATAGGCATTATGCACCAGAGGTTTACTCCTGTTATGTATTGGACAAACCACAAGAGGTAAATATACTGTTATACTGTTATGGATGTACAACCCCAAACCCCCATGCACCAGGGAACTTTCAACTCTACACAGACTGACAAAGTTTTTTACTTTGGGGTTCTTCACAACTTGCAGAAGCCAGAAGGCTACAGGGGATGCCACAACCTCAATGGGCAGGACTCACCAGGGGCTGGCATGCTGCCCAGAACCAGCAATTAATCCCAATGAGTGGAGTCAGTGTTATTCCTGTTATGCTGTTATGCCTAGTGGCAGCATGCTGGCAGGATGCCATGCTTCTGTGTGGTAAATGCTGAACATTCCCCAAGAGTCAAAAGTACTGTTATTCCTGTTATGCTGTTATGGATGTACAACCCCAAACCTCCATGCACCAGAAACTTTCAACTCTACACAGACTGGACAAGTTTTTTACTTTGGAGTCCCTCACAACTTGCAGAAGCCAGAATACTCCCTGGGAAGTCATAACCTAAACCCAAACAGGGAATGCCTGGGTTGGGTGTTTCAATATGTTGAAGGCTATACCATGCTGTCTATGTTGGGGATGGCATAACATAAATAACACCAATAACATAAACTTTCCCTATATGCCAATGTGTGGGAGGATGCACATGGATT
>CATJJD010000075.1 GCA_949740385.1 uncultured Lachnospiraceae bacterium | reverse complement strand
CGGGACTCCCGGAACAGATTTTTAACGCGAGAGAGCTGGAATCTTACGGGGAGGCCAATTACTTAAAGGGCGGCATTGTCTACGCGGATGCCATCAGCACCGTGAGCGTCAGCTATGCACAGGAGATTACGACGGTGGAGGGCGGCGAAGGACTGGACGGTCTGATGAATGCCCGAAGAGACCGTCTCTACGGAATTATAAATGGCATCGACTACGAGGATTTTAACCCGGAGACGGACCCTTACATTGAGGCCAACTACACGGTGCGCAACGCCATCTCTGCAAAGCGGAAAAATAAGGCCGCTCTGCAGAAGGAGCTGGGGCTGCCTCTCAGAGAGGATGCCTTTTTAGTCGGCATCGTCTCACGCATGACAGGTCAGAAGGGTTTTGACCTGATCAACTGCATGATGGATGAGATGCTCAGCTCTCTTGACATACAGTTCGTTGCGCTTGGAACGGGAGAAAGCCAGTACGAGAAAATGTTCGGCCATTATCAGAACCGGTATCCCGACAAGGTTGCGGCGTATATCGGCTACTCGGAGGAGCGGGCGCGCAGAATTTACGCGTCGTGCGATGCATTTCTGATGCCGTCGCTGTTTGAGCCGTGCGGGCTGAGTCAGATGATCTCCATGCGCTACGGCACGATTCCGATTGTCCGTGAGACCGGAGGTCTTAAGGACACCGTGGAGCCTTACAACGAATATGAGAACACCGGAAACGGCTTCTCCTTCACCAACTACAATGCCCACGAGATGATGGCGACGATTCGCTATGCGCACAATGTGTACAGCGAGCAGAGAAGCCGCTGGAATGAGATTCTGCTGCGGGGCATGGAGCTGGATTTCTCCTGGGAGGCATCTGCCAGACTCTACGAACAGATGTACGATAAGATTCTGTCGGAGAAATAGATACAGCAGCTGATATTACATGGATATGAGACGCATCTTGCGGTCGTAGTAGTAGGCGTGATCCGCCAGTACTTCGTCGTCGGCAAGCTGCGTCTCGTTTACTTCACAGACCATTGTGTCGAAGGCTGACAGATCCTCGCCGCCGGTTGCCGGAATCGCAATAAACTCGTGGACGCTGCTGGGGAGCAGTATGAGATCTGTGCCAAGCTGACCGGAAAGCTGCTGCAGCACCTGCTCGTAGAGAATTGCGGACGCGCCGTTGGTCCGGTACAGGTTTGAGACGACGTACATCGGAATATCGCAGTCGCCCAGGCCGGAAACGGACGGGCCGCCGGAAGGGAAGAGCAGTGTGCGCATGGGAGTAATCTGGGGAGGCAGAAGTGCCGGCGAATTCTCTCTGGAGAGCTGAAAGAGCGTTTCGGCCCCCACATCCCACAGCGCAAGGTGCTCGTTGTGCACGAGAATGCTGGCCTGATTGTCGCTGTCGGCACTGAGAAGGCAGTAGAAAATGACTGCCAGGTCGTGGAAGGGAAAGCTGGGAATGAGGGAGAGCATTCTCTCGTTTCGGGCACGGTTTACCAGACGCATGACAATGCGCGGGCTCACCTTCGAAAAGTCCGTGAACCGGCTCGTGTCAAAGTCGCGGAGCGGAAGCTGTCTGTCGTAGGCGGACAGAATGTCGCTGCATATGTCTTCCAGGCTGACGCCCTCCAGATAGCGGTGGTAGTAGGGCGTCAGGTAGATGGTCGGAGAGATGTTGCGCCCGGGGTTGAAGAGAATGAGCCCGTCGTAGCTCGTCCCGTTGTTTCGCGGGATTTTCTGTACCTGAAGCTGTATATCCGGGTCGATCTGTGCGCGGACTCTCGCCTTCATGTCGTTTATAAATGCGTGGTAATTCATGTTCTGCAGTTGTCAAAAGGGGGGATCTTTGGCCGAAAAGCCGGAAAAATCCACGGTGTATGGAGCACCGTGGATTTACTTTATCATGTTCTGGGCAAAAATGCAACCCCTGAAATTATTTTTTTGGAAGAGGGCGCTTTGCGGGTCACTTTTCACACCCGCGCCAATCACTGCGCTGACCGGCGTTGCGTATGCTGCAAAGCCAAAGGGACTGCCACTCGCCGAAGGCGGCTTTAAATGGGCATTCCCGGTTACCATTCGCACCTTTACAGAATAAAGGTTTTATGGAATCCGGCGTGGGTGTAAACCGTAATCTCAGTAGGAGAGCAGCTCCTGCCAGAGCCTGCTGTATACGGCGGTGACCTCGTCGGAGAGTGCCGTGTAAATCTCACAATTTTTTACGACCTCGCTGCCCGGGTTGATGGCCGGATTGTTCCGGTACTCCTCCGGCATGTTTTCGGATACGGACCTGACCGGAGAGCTGTAGAGAACGTACTCAAAGTTCTTCTCTGCGATGTCGTTTCGGCATGTGAAGTTCAGAAATTCCATGGCGGCCTCTCTGTTTTGGCATGTTTTCGGGACAAACCAGGAATCGATCCAGAGGTTGGAGCCCTCGTCCGGGATGGCGTAGGCCAGCTTCCCGTTCTCCTCCATCGCAAGGGCGGCTTCGCCGGAGTAGCACAGTGCGATGACGGCCTCCTCGCCGATCATGGCGTCCGACGTCTCGTCCACATAGTAGGCGTAGACGAGATCATCCTTTTTCTGTTGGGTGAGAATTTCCACGGCCTCCTTCAGACGCTCCTCGTCGGTCTCGTTTATGGAGTAGCCCAGGGAGACGAGGGCCGGGGTGAAGGTGTCCCGCACGGAATTTTCCATAATGATCTCGTTTTTGACCGGCAGATTCCACAGGCAGTCCCAGCTTGAGACGGTGGCCGCGTCCACCTCCTCTGTGTTGTACAAAAGACCCAGTGTTCCGTAGAAATACGGGAGGGAGTATACATGGTCGCTGTCGTAGGAGGCGCACAGATTAAGAATGCTCTCGTCGAGATTTTTGTAGTTTTCCATATGGACAAAATCCGATTCGAGAACCTCCCCCTCTTCGATCAGCTTCTGTACCATATACTCGGAGGAGCAGATCACATCGTAGTCGATGGATCCGGCCTTGTACTTGGTGTACATTTCCTCGGGACTTTCGTATTCCTCATAGCGGACGGTGATTCCCGTCTCCTCCTCGAACTGCTCCAGCGCCTCCTCGTCGAAGTATTTGCCGTAATTTAGTACGGTGATGGTGTTTTCCGGGTTTTTTCCGCTGTCGGGCGCACTGCCGCAGCCGGCGGCGGATACAAGGACAAATGCAGTTGCTGCAATACATTTAAAGCTTTTTTTAATCATGATTTAATATCCTTTCCGGTCATAATATTTGGTCTCTAAAGCTGCTGCGCCTTTCTCTGCGGACGGATGTTTCCCAGCAGAAGCACGATTAATACAATAAAGAACAGAATTGTTGAAAGAGCATATAATTCCGGCTTGATCCCTTTGCGCAGTTCCGTGTAGAGCATGGTGGAGAGGGTGTTGACACCCGGCCCCTTTGTGAAGTAGGTGATGGAGAAATCGTCCAGAGACATCGTAATCGCCATCATAAAGCCCGAGAATACCCCGGGGCGTATTTCCGGCCACGTAACCCGGTAAAAGGCGTACAGAGGCGTTGCGCCAAGGTCCAGAGCCGCCTCGTAGGTGGAGCGGTTTACGGCCTTAAGCTTCGGCAGTACGTTTAAGATCACGTAGGGGATGCTGAATGTAATGTGGGCGGCAAGCACCGTCATAAAGCCCAGATCCATGAACCTTACAAACAGCAGCATCATGGATATGCCGGTGACGATGTCCGCGTTTAAAAGCGGGATGTTGGTCGCCCCCAGGCAGATGGTCTGTCCCCGCTTTTTCATGGCGGAAATCCCAAAGGCCGCCAGCGTGCCGATGGCGGTGGAGATAAGCGCCGACAGGAAGGTGATCTGTATGGTCGTAAGAAACGCCGACATGATCTTCTCGTCCTGAAAGCAGCTTATGTACCAGTCGAAGGTGAATCCGCCCCAGACGACTCTCGTTCTCGAGTTGTTGAAGGAGAGCACGATCAGAACGATGATCGGCAGGTACAGAAAAACAAATATCAGAAACAGATAGAGTCTCTGTAAGCTTTTTTTTACCATATGGCTGTCCCCTCCCCGTCTCTGTCAATCATTCCAAAGACCGCCATGCTGGCGATCACAAATATCATGAGCACGAACGACAGGCCGCTGCCCGCGTTCCACTGGGCCCCCTGCATGAAGTTCTGCTCGATCACGTTGCCGATCAGGAGCACATGTCCGCCGCCCAGCACCTGCGAGATGGCAAAGGACGTCAGAGACGGCACGAAAACCATGACGATTCCGCTTATTATGCCGCTTGCGGTTAAAGGCACGATGATCCGAAAGAAGATCGTCACGCTGCCCGCGCCAAGATCTTTTGCCGCCTCGATCCAGTCCGTCCGGATTCTTGTCATGGCGTTGTAGATCGGAAGCAGCATAAAGGGCAGAAAGTCGTACACCATCCCCAGCACAACGGCCGCAGGGGTGTTGATGATGCTTACGCGCCCCAGTCCGAGGGAGGCAAGGACGCTGTTTATCACGCCGTTTTTCGACAGAAGCAGCTTCCAGGCAAGGATGCGCAGCATAAAGTTCATCCACATGGGCAGCATGAAGAGGAACACCACAAACCCCTGATTTTTAAGGTGCATCCCGTTTAAGATCATGGCGACCGGGTACGCCAGCACAAGGCAGATTAAGGTGCAGATCAGTCCAAGCTCCAGCGACAGGGCAATGGATCTGCGGTTTGTCTCCGAGGTGAAGGCCGCCGCGATATACTCGAGGGTAAAGCTGCCGTCGCTTCCCGTGAAAGCGTAGTACACGATCATAAGAAGCGGCAGAAGGATAAAGCCGACGATCCATATGAGATACGGGCCGGCGAGAAACTGTTGTCTGAGCTTATACATCGACTTCCACCGCCTTCTCGTCCGATGATTCGGGTTTACGCATAATCTGAATGTTGAACGGCGTCACGAGAATGCCGACTTTTGTGCCCTCCGGAATGTGCTTCGTGGTGTGCACCAGCCACTCGTACCCGTTTGCCATAACGTCCAGCTCGTAGTGGACGCCCTTGAAAATGAGGGATGTGACCGTTCCCTCCATGCAGCCCTCGGCGGGAGAGACAAGCTCTACATCCTCCGGCCTTATGACTACGTCCACCGGCCGGTTCTGCCCGAAGCCCTCGTCGACGCAGGGGAGACGAACGCCCAGAATCTCCACCAGCCGGTCCTCGAGCATCGTGCCGTCCAGTATGTTGCTGTGGCCGATGAAATCAGCGACAAAGGCGTTTTCCGGCTCGTTGTAGATCATTTCCGGCGTGCCGATCTGCTGAATGTAGCCCTGGTTCATGACGACGATGGTATCCGACATCATAAGCGCCTCCTCCTGGTCGTGGGTGACGTAGACAAAGGTGATGCCCAGCTCCTCCTTTAAGCGCATGAGCTCGTACTGCATGTTCTGGCGAAGCTTCAGGTCCAGAGCCCCAAGGGGCTCGTCTAAAAGCAGTACCTTCGGCTCCTTTACGATAGCCCTTGCGATTGCGATGCGCTGCTGCTGGCCGCCGGAGAGCGAATCCACCGAGCGCCGCTCAAATCCGTCCAGATTGACAAGCTTTAATGCATATTTAATTTTATCTTCGATATAACTTTTGCTCTTTTTTCGGATTTTTAAGCCGAAGGCGATATTTTCCGCAATGGACATGTGCGGAAAGAGGGAGTATTTCTGAAATACCGTGTTCAGCTTGCGCTCGTTGGCGGGCAGATCGGTGATGTCGGCGCCGTCAAAGTGAATGCGCCCTTTGTCCGGCGTCTCAAAGCCTCCGAGAAGCCGCAGCGTCGTCGTCTTGCCGCAGCCGGAAGGGCCAAGAAGCGTCAGAAATTCGTTTTCTCTTATGTAAAGGTTCAGCTCGTCCAGAACGAGGCTTCCATCGTAGGATTTGGATATATCCGTAAATTCAATTAAATGCTTGCTCATGGTATCCTTCCCTTATTATTATAAAATCATCTGTCTGGTAAACGGTTTTAAAAGCTGGGCGGCGTTTTGACCCATATGAGTACGGCGTCCCCCGAGCCGGCGTTCTCTAAAAAATGGCGCTTTCCGGCCTTAAAGTAGAAGGACTCCCCGGCGCGGACGCTCTGTGTCCGGCCGCCGTAGCTGATGTGAATCCGGCCCTTGAGCAGGTAGCCGAAGTCCTCGCCCTCCCTGGGCAGGTACACCTCGGAGCGTCCGCCTGCCCCAAGCGTCAGGCGCACCGGCTCCATCGCGTTCTTCTGAGCGTTTGGCACGATCCACTCAATGCAGCTGTTCTTCTCCTCGTCCACTTTCTCGAAATAGTCCTCTTTTTTAAAGACAATCTGCTCCGGCTCCTCGTCCGCGAAAAATTCCGCCGGAGTTGTGCCGAGACACTGGATAATGTCCAGGAGCGTGCCGACGGAGGGGGAGTTCTGATTGCGCTCCAGCTGAGAGATAAATCCTTTGGTCAGCTCCGCCCGGTCGGCCAGCTCCTGCTGCGTCAGCCCGTACTGGACCCGCAGCTCTTTCATTCGTTTCCCGATGTCCATATTTGTGCCTCCCTGTGTTGTCAAACGATAATAGACTCTGAGTTTACTTTATGTGTGACCGTTCTGATAATTGATTTTTTGTTTACTGAAAATAAACGACGGTGTTTATTTTACCGCAATTTCGCGTAAAGTCAATAGGTCCGGAAGGTTTTTGTAAAAAAAGAAAAAAATTTTAAAAAAGTAGTTGATTTTCGGAGAAACATCTGGTAATATATCAGAGGTGGCAAACAAAACATGCCAATGTGGCTCAGTTGGTAGAGCGGCGCATTCGTAATGCGTAGGTCAGGGGTTCGAGTCCCCTCATTGGCTTTTGATTCGGAATCCTTGTACTGGATTCCGTTTTTTTCTGTTACGCCGGAGACGGCACAGTCTTTTGCAAAGGAGAACAGACCGATCCGTTATAAAAGGGTTCGGCTGTGAGTGAGATATGAATAAGATCAGTTATCAGCGTGTGATGGAGAAGCAGATTGCAGAAAGCTGCGGCCGGCGTGTTCCGCGCCTTCTTTTGCACAGCTGCTGCGGTCCCTGCAGCACCCACTGCATCCGGACGCTTTCCGAACATTTTTCAGTGACCGTGTACTACTACAATCCCAATATATACCCGAAGGAGGAGTACGGGCTTCGCGCCAGGGAACAGGAGCGCTTTGTCCGGGAATTTCCGACGAGGCATCCCGTAAGCTTTGTGGAGGGGCCCTTTGAGAGCGGGCGCTTCTATGAGACCGTCCGGGGCATGGAAGGGCTTGCAGAGGGCGGCGAGCGCTGCTTTGCCTGCTACGAGCTTCGTCTTCGCAGCACGGCGGAGTACGCAGGTGAGCAGGGGTATGATTTTTTTACCACGACGCTGAGCATCAGCCCGTTAAAGAACGCGGATAAGCTCAACGAGATCGGCGCAGGGCTGGCGGAAGCTTACGGTGTAGCCTGGCTGTACGCGGATTTCAAAAAGAAGGACGGCTTTAAAATTTCAACGGAGCTGTCAAAAGAGTACGGCATGTACCGGCAGAACTACTGCGGCTGCGTTTTTTCGCTACCGGAGGGGACAGCCGTACAGCCGCAGGCTTTTTAAGGAATATTTTCATAAATATAACATTAAGAAAGAGAGGGCACGTATATGGCGCAGTTATGGGGAGGCCGCTTCACAAAAGAGACCGATTGGCTTGTCAGCCGGTTCAATGCTTCCATTCCGTTTGACCGGCGGCTTTACCGGCAGGACATTGAAGGGTCGGTGGCGCATGTTACCATGCTTGGAAAGCAGGGGATTCTTTCGCAGGAGGAGACAGAGGCCATCGTCACCTGTCTTTGCGATATCCGAAGAGAAGTGGACGAGGGGAAGTTGGAAATTACGGAGGAGTACGAGGATATTCACAGCTTTGTGGAGGCGAAGCTGATCGAGCGGCTGGGGGATACCGGAAAGAAGCTGCACACCGGAAGAAGCCGAAACGATCAGGTGGCGCTGGACATGCGGCTCTATACAAGACTTAAGCTTACGGAGACGGACGCTGCGCTAAAGGAGCTTCTTTCGGTGCTGCTTCGGCTGATGAGAGAGCATGTGGATACGGTTATGCCGGGCTTTACCCACCTGCAGAAGGCACAGCCCATCACGCTTTCCCACCATCTGGGGGCGTATTTTGAAATGTTTAAGAGGGACCGGCTGCGTCTCGGGGATATTTTTGAGCGGATGAATTACTGTCCGCTGGGCTCGGGGGCTCTCGCGGGCACGACCTACCCGCTGGACCGGGATTACACGGCAGAGCTTCTTGATTTCTACGGCCCTACGGCAAACAGCATGGACGGGGTGTCGGACAGAGACTATCTGCTTGAGTATCTGTCGGCGCTCTCCATCGTGATGATGCACCTGAGCCGTTTTTCGGAGGAGATCATTATATGGAACTCCAACGAGTACGGCTTTGTGGAGATCGACGACGCTTACAGCACCGGAAGCTCCATTATGCCGCAGAAGAAAAATCCGGATATTGCGGAGCTTGTCCGGGGCAAGACCGGCCGGGTGTACGGCGCCCTCATGGCGCTTCTTACAACGATGAAGGGGCTGCCTCTGGCGTACAATAAGGACATGCAGGAGGACAAGGAGCTTACCTTCGACGCCATGGATACGGTGAAGGACTGCGTGACGCTGTTTACCGGGATGCTGGATACGATGACCTTCTGTGAGGCTGTGATGCGAAGGAGCGCGGCAAAGGGCTTTACCAACGCCACCGACGCGGCGGACTATCTGGTGAAGCGCGGCGTGCCGTTCCGCGACGCTCACGGCATCATCGGACAGATCGTGCTTTGTTGCATCGAGAAGAACATGGCGATCGCCGACATGGAGCTCGCAGAGCTTAAGCGCTTTTCTCCGGTGTTTGCGGAGGATATTTACGACGCGGTGTCCATGGAGACGTGCGTGGGAATGCGAAATACGGCCGGCGCGCCGTCGAGAGAAGCCATGGAGCGCTTCATCGCGGATGCACAGGCGTACCTTGCAGAGGAGCGAAAATTCCCGGGGGCAGAGGATGCGGCAAAACAGGCTTAAGGGCTGTTTTTAAAAATTTTTCTTGCTATTTTTGTATTTTTCCAGTATGATAGTGTCTGGTAAAGACAGGTGTGCGCGTCATGCGGACATGCGATGTCAGATTGACGGAGATAGGAGAGTGGAAAATGAGTGAGAAGCTGAAGGTTGGTATTCTGGGCGGAACCGGCATGGTAGGGCAGCGGTTTATATCTCTTCTGGAGAATCACCCGTGGTTTGAGGTCACGGCGATTGCGGCCAGTGAGAGAAGCGCAGGGAAGACATACCAGGAGGCGGTGGGCGGCCGCTGGAAGATGGATACGCCGATGCCGGAGGCGGTTTCCGCCATTGTCGTGATGAACGTGAACGAGGTTGATAAGGTTGCCACTGAGGTTGATTTTGTGTTCTCGGCGGTTGATATGACAAAGGAAGAGATTCAGAAGCTCGAGGAGGCCTACGCGAAGACGGAGACGCCGGTTGTGTCCAACAACAGCGCCCACCGGTGGACGCCGGATGTGCCGATGGTCGTGCCGGAGATCAACCCGGAGCACATGGATGTTATCAGATACCAGAGGCAGCGGCTGGGCACTGAGCGCGGCTTTGTGGCGGTGAAGCCGAACTGCTCGATTCAGAGCTATGCGCCGGTTCTTACGGCCTGGAAGGAGTTTGAGCCTTACGAGGTGGTGGCAACCACCTACCAGGCAATCTCCGGAGCGGGCAAGACCTTCGCGGACTGGCCGCAGATGGAGGGCAATATCATTCCTTACATCGGCGGCGAGGAGGAGAAGTCCGAGCGGGAGCCGCTTCGCATATGGGGACATGTGGACGACGAAAAGAAGGCCATTGTGCCGGCAAAGTCCCCGGTGATCACCTGCCAGTGCGTGCGGGTTCCGGTGCTCAACGGACATACGGCGGCGGTGTTTGTGAAATTCAGGAAGAAGCCGACGAAGGAGCAGCTGATTGAGGCGTTAAACCGCTATGAGGGCGTTCCCCAGAAGCTGTCGCTGCCGAGTGCGCCGAAGCAGTTTATCCGCTATATGAAGGAGGATGACCGCCCGCAGGTTGCGCTGGACGTGGATTTTGAGAACGGAATGGGTGTCTCGGTGGGAAGACTCAGAGAGGATACGGTGTACGACTGGAAGTTTATCGGGCTGAGCCACAATACGGTGCGCGGCGCGGCCGGGGGCGCGCTGCTGTGCGCGGAGCTTCTTAAGGAACAGGGCTACATCACGAAGAAACAGGCGTAGAGTCTTTAAAACGGCTGTATCGGGGCTGCGAAAGCGTCTCCGGTGCGGCCTGTTTTTTGCCTGTTTTTTGCTCATGCAAATTTGGGGATTTGGGGTTGAGTATGGGTTTAAAAGATGATATAATTTCATCACATGCGATGAAATGCCGGAACAGGTTTCGATAGATACGGAGGAAGGTACATGATTACAAAAGCGGCGGACCTGAAAAAACTGACGGGTCTGTACGAGCAGTCGGGGAATCAGCTCGTTGTGCTCTACGGGCGAAGGGAGTGTCAAAAGGAGGAGCTGATCCGCTCCTTTGTGCAGGACAAGCGGCATTTTTATTACCGCTGCCGCCAGGCGTCCGCAGAGGATCAGCTCCGCATGATGGGGGAGGAGATTGGCCGCTGCTACGACGTGCATTTGCAGAAGCATACATACGACGAATATTTTAACCGGATTCGAAGCGGAAACGCCAGCAAGCTTGTGCTTGTGATCGACGAGGCCCAGTACGTGATGAAGAAGGACGCGGCCTTTTTTGCGGCTATTGTAAAGCTTAAGATGAAGCGGCTCTATCCGGGCCCGGTGCTGATTATCCTCACATCCTCCTCCATTTTATGGGTGGAGCAGGACCTGGGGGAGCTTCTGGCGGCGGACGCAAAGCGGGTCGATTGTTATATGAAGATTAAAGATTTGAATTTTCTTGAGGTTGTGCGCACCTTTCCGTCTCTTGCCGTCAGTGAGTGCATACGGCTCTACGGCGCGGTGGGGGGAGTGCCGGCCTACATGCGGATGTGGGATGAAGGGAGCACCTTTGCCGGGAATATATGCAGCCTGGTGCTCTCGGAATCCGGGCCGCTTTTTGACGCGGCCCAGAGTCTGATCGCCACGGAGCTGCGGGAGCTGTCGGTGTACAACACGATTCTCGCCGCCATTGCAAGGGGCTGCAACAAGTTAAACGATCTGTTTCTTGCCACGGGGTACTCCCGGGCGAAGATCAGCGTGTACATGAAGAATCTGAGCCATTTCGACATTGTGGAGAAGGCGGTGTCCTTTGAGACGGGCGGCTGGGAGAATGCCAAGAAGGGCGTATATCAGATAAAAGATACATTTGTTAATTTCTGGTTTAAGTTTGTGTTCCCGCATCTGTCGGATCTTTACCGGTTGCCGGAGCGGGATTTCTACGACCGATACATTGCGGGGGAGCTGGACGGCTACATGAAGCGCTATTTCCGCAACGTCTGTATGGAATACCTGATGCTTTTAAATCAGATGGGGCGCACGCCCTTTCCGATCCACAAGATGGGAACCTGGATCGGCAAGAACGGCAATATCGACATTATTGCCCAGAGCACGGACCGGCAGAATATTGTGGGATTCTGCAACTGGGACAGACCGCAGATGACGATGGAGATGTGCGAGGATATGGCGGTGTACATGTCCCAGGCCAAAATCACGTCCGAGCACTATTTCCTGTTCTCGGCGACGGCATTCGAGCCGGCGCTTGTGGAGTATGTGAAGCGCGACAGCCGTTTTGAGCTGATCGACATGAACGAGCTGTAGGCGCAGGGACTTTAATTTATGGGTAAATCACTGATTATTACGGAGAAGCCCTCCGTGGCGCGGGAGTTCGCCGCGGTGCTGGGCGTGCAGGGAAAGCGGGACGGATACATTGAAAACGGCGAATACGTGATCACCTGGTGCGTGGGGCATCTTGTGGGGCTTGTGTACCCGGAGAGCTATGACAGCAGATATAAGAAATGGCAGCTTTCGGATCTGCCCTTTCTGCCGAAGGACTACCGGTACGACGTCATTTCCGACGTGAAAAAGCAGTACGACGTTGTTCACGGCATGCTGATGCGCGAGGACGTTGACTGCGTGTACTGGGCAGGGGATGCCGGAAAGGAAGGGCAGACCATTGAGGAGAATATAAGAAATTTCGGCGGCGTGCGCCCGGGGATGGAGGAGCGCAGAGTCTGGATCGACTCTCAGACGAAGGAGGAGATTCTGCGGGGCATAAGGGAGGCGCGGCCCATGTCCGACTATGCCAATCTCGGTAAATCCGGCATTATGCGCACCATCGAGGACTATGCCATGGGCATCAATTTCTCAAGGGTCATGTCGGTGAAGTACGGGAGGCTGCTCAACAACGCGGCGGGCACCAGAAGCTATTCCGCCATCGCCGTTGGGCGGGTCATGACATGCGTGCTCGGCATGGTGGTCATGCGGGAGCGGGAGATTCGAAGCTTTGAGGAGACATCCTTTTACCGGGTGATCGGGCGGTTTACGGAGGCGGAAATTGAGGGAGAGTGGCGGGTGCAGGAAGGCTCCGCCTTTTTTGCCTCGCCGCTTCTCTGCCGGGAGAACGGCTTTAAGGAGGAAAAGGACGCACTGGCGCTTGCGGCGTCTCTGGAAGGAAAGCAGGCGCGGGTGCTGTCGCTGGAAAAGGGCACAAGCCGGAAGCGGGCGCCCCTTCTGTTTAACCTGGCGGAGCTGCAGGCGGAGTGCGCCAGGCGCTTTAAGATCAGCCCCGACGAGACGCTGCAGGCGGCGCAGGAGCTGTATGAGCGCAAGCTGACCACCTACCCGAGAACCGATGCAAGGGTGCTCTCTTCTGCGGTGGCAAAGGAGATTGACCGAAATATCAGAGGGCTGAAAAGCTTTGAGCCGGTATCGCCTTTTGTGGAAGAGATTGTGGCGAAGAAGCTGTACACGAAAACAAAGAGCAGCTCCTACACGGACGATTCGAAGGTGACGGATCACTACGCCATCATTCCGACGGGGCAGACGACGGAGCTAAAACGGCTGAACTCCCTTCAGCGGGCGGTCTACGAGCTGATTGTCCGCCGGTTTTTAAGCATATTCTATCCGCCGGCCGAGTACCGCACGGTGAAGCTTACCGTGGCTGTGGAGGAGGAGAAAAGAGAGTGCTTCTTTGCCTCCGTGAAGTCTCTTGTGAAGCCGGGGTATCTGGAGATTGCCGGCATTCCCGGAAAGAAGGAGAGGGACGGGGAGGGGGAAGCGGGCGATTCGGCGGCGCTTCTTGCCCTCGCGGACAGCCTGAAAGCAGGGGATGCGGTTTCAGTCCTGGGCTACGCGATGCGGGAGGGAAAGACCTCTCCGCCCAAACGCTACACGTCCGGCTCCATGGTTCTTGCGATGGAGAACGCAGGGCAGCTGATTGAGGAGGAGGAGCTGAGAGAGCAGATAAAGGGCTCCGGAATCGGAACGTCCGCCACCCGGGCGGAGATCATCAAAAAGCTGGTGCGCATCCGATACCTGAATTTAAATAAAAAAACGCAGATTCTGACACCGGAGAACCTGGGGGAGATGGTGTACGAGGTTGTGAGCATGACGGTTCCCGCTCTCTTAAACCCGAAGATGACGGCCTCCTGGGAGAAGGGGCTTGACGGCATCACAAGGGGAACGGTGGATTTTGACGATTACCGGGGCAAGCTGGAAAATTATATCCGCACCGAGACGGTGAAGATGATCGAGCAGAACTTAAGCGAGCCGCTCTCGGAGCGAATCCGGGATTTTGCCGGAAAAAACAGGAATCTGCTGCGGCATAGGATCGGCGCGGCCTGCCCGGTGTGCGGAGCCGGGCTTGTGACGACGCCCTTCGGCTACGGCTGCAGCAGCTACAAAAATGATAAATCAGGATGTAATTTTAATATCGGAGACATTGCCGGAATACAATTATCTGAGGAGCAGGTACAGGTGCTCGTAAAGGAGGGAAGGACCGGCACCATCCGGGGCTTTTCGTCAAAATCCGGCAAAAGGTTTGACGCCTGCCTGAAGCTGGCAAAGGATGAGAGCGGGCGCGTGTCCGTTGCGTTCGATTTTGAGAATGTACAGCCCCAGGTTATCGAGGGCATTGTCTGCCCCGACTGCGGCGGCGCGATTGTGGTGACAGGCTACGGGTACCGCTGCGAGCGGCTGAACCGGGAGTCGGAGCAGGGCTGCCGGTTCTCGGTGGGGAAGATCGCCGGGAAGGCGCTGTCTCTGCCGCAGTTTATCCAGCTTATGGCGGACGGCCGCACCGACACGATCCGGGGCTTTAAGTCAAAGGCCGGAAAGAAGTTTGACGCCTGCCTGAAGCTGGTGAAGGACGAGAGCGGTCGCACGCAGGTGCAGTTCGACTTTGACCGGGTGGAGGCGAAGAAGGTGAAGGGCGTGGCCTGTCCGCTGTGCGGCGGCAGCATTGTCGTCACGCCCTTCGGCTACGGCTGTGCGGCCTACGAGAGGGACAACGCGGACAGCTGCCGGTTCACCGTCGGGAAGCTGGCGGAGAAATCCTTTACCGAGGCACAGGTGAAGCAGCTGTTAAATGACGGTATAACAGAAACCATGCGGGGCTTCAGGTCGAAGACCGGCAAAAGATTCGACGCAAGGGTGGCCCTTGCAAGGGGCGAAGACGGTAAGGTGACGGGGCTAAAGTTTTCTTTTGACAACCTTGAGGCGAAGTGCGTAAAGGGCGTCAAATGTCCGCTGTGCGGCGGGAAGGTCGAGGTGACTCCCTTTGGCTTTGCCTGTGAGAACCGAAGGAAGGAGCCGGACGGCTGCAGCTTTTCCGTGGGAACCATCGCAGGAGTAAAGCTTAAGGAGGCGCAGCTGAAGGCGCTTCTCACTGACGGGAAGACGGATGTGATCTTTGGCTTTGTGGCAAAGACCGGCATGAAGTTCGACGCGCCGCTGGCGCTGAACGGGGAGGGCGCGGTTGTGTTCGATTTCCCCGAAAAGCCGAAGCCCGAAGAGACCGGGCTTGTCTGTCCGCAGTGCGGCGGTCCTCTGCTTCGGTCCCGGTGGCGCCTGGAGTGTGCCTGCGGCTTTTCGGTGCGGCACACGGTGGCGCAGGTCGCTCTCTCCGACGCGGTGATGGAGGAGCTTTTTACCGAGGGCAGGACGAAGGAGAAGGTGTGCGGCTTTACGTCGAAGGCCGGGAATATTTTTGACGCCTGCTTAAGGCGGGAGGGGGATCAGATTCTGTTTGATTTTGACCGCCCGGCGGAACCTTCGGGCGGCGCTGTGCCTGCCGACGGAGGAGGGAAACCTTTGGACGAGGAGGCGTACTACGAGCAGGCGGCGCTTTATGCGGGCCTTGAGGATGCCGGGGAGGCGGAGCTTTTTGCCTCCGTCAGCCTGCCGGAGGCTGCGCGGTAGCGGAGACGTATTGATTATTTCAGGAGGTGTGTGCAGTGGAAAATGCAAAGACAGCAAATATGTACGACAGATCAAGGTCCATCGCCGGTGATTACCTGGCGCAGTTTACCTATCCCTGGGAGGCGCTGGACGGAATCGCCGATTTTATAAGAGAGCTTGGGCCGACCCTTGATACCGCGGTTTATGAGAAACGGGGCGAGGATATATGGGTGGCAAAAAGCGCGTCGGTGGCGAACAGCGCGTGTCTTAACGGCCCGCTGATTGTGGACGAGAACGCCGAGATCCGGCACTGCGCCTATATCCGGGGCAGCGCGGTGATCGGCAAAAACACTGTGGTGGGAAATTCCACGGAGATCAAGAACGATATTCTGTTTGACAATGTGCAGGTGCCTCACTACAACTATGTGGGGGACTCGATTCTGGGCTATAAGTCTCACATGGGGGCCGGCTCCATCACATCGAACGTGAAGTCCGACAAGACGCCGGTGGCGGTGAAGGACTGCAGAGACACGGGGGAGGTGATCGGCACGGGGCGAAAAAAATTCGGCGCTATGCTGGGTGATTTCGTGGAGGTTGGCTGCAACAGCGTCTTAAATCCGGGGACGGTTGTGGGGCGGCGCACAAACATTTATCCGACCTCCTGTGTGAGGGGCGTAGTGCCTGCCGACAGCATTTACAAGGACGCGGACCATGTGGTGAAAAAGCGGCAGCCGTGACGGTCGAAGGCCGTCGAAAAGTTTTAATTTTTTCGGCTTACGTACTGGACTTATTGTGAAAAATATGTCAAAATAGGAACTATGTATCATACACTTATTATGTGAAAGGAGTCTTTAAGATGATTTACACGAAGGAAGTTGAAAACATGTGTCCGGT
>CATJJD010000074.1 GCA_949740385.1 uncultured Lachnospiraceae bacterium | reverse complement strand
TTAAGCAGGTTGACGTCCACGTTGTAGCGCGCCGCCGCCTCCGCAAAGTAAGCGTCCAGCTCCGGCGTGCAGGCGCCGGTTCCCGCAGCCGCCTCCGCTTTCGGCTCTGTCTTTTCCGCCACCGGAGGCACTGGATTTACCTTGCCGGCTGCCGCGGTCTTCGCCGCCGGATTAAAGCCGAGAATCCGCTGAATCGTCTCCACCGACACGCTCCCCGACTCGCTGCGCCGAATCAGCGCATCCACGGCTCTCGCCTGGAGATTTCGCTCCGCCGCCGAGAGGGCCGCGTCAAATTTTACGTTCGGCGCCGTCTGCTCTGTATTTTTTGCTTTCTCCGTCTGCAGGTCGGCCGGTTCCGTCAGATACGGGTATACGGTTACACTCATAATCTCTCTCCTGAAAATATGTACTCAATCCGCAAAAAACTCGCGTTAACTTCTTATGCCTGATCAATATTCTAACCGATTTCGCCCCTGAATGCAAATACATTTTCCATGCAAAAATTCCTTATTTTACCGGAACCCCTGACAAAAACAAAAGGGCCGTCCCAAAAACCCTGTCCCCAGCCTTCAAAATTCGCTCTTTTTCGCCATAAGCTTATGCTAAGGTAGAAGCCAGAGGTGAGAAATTGAAAAAATTAAAACAAATTCCATTATGCGCCGCGCTGCTGGCCAGCACAGCCTTTCTGTGCTGCGAGAGCCCGGTCAACGAAGCGCTGGACACCGGCGCTGCCACGGTCTGTCCGGCCTTTCACTTTTCCGATCTGAAGCCTGGCACGATCTGTGCAGACAGCGAGCCGGTTCTCTCGGTTGAAAGCAGCCTGCCGCCTATCGTAGGCTCCGCCTGGGCGGCCGCCACGGAAGAACCGGAGGAAGCCGAAAAAACACAGCCGAAAGAGAAAGAGAAAAAGAAAGAGAACAAGAAGAAAGAGAAGAAAAAGAAGAAGAAAAAAACAAAAAACACTGCCGTCGAGTACGTTCTTCCGCCGAAGCTGGGACTTCGCAAATCCCTGGAATCCCACACCGCAATCACGGACAGAGGAAGCGCCCAGTACCGTATGCAGCAGAGCGCCAAAACAGACCGGCTTGGGCTGCGCAAATACGAAAAGCGCTACATGGTGGCAATCGGTACTTATTTTCACGCCCCGGTCGGCACAAAAATCGACGTCCACTTATCCTGCGGAACCACCTTAAAGTGCGTTGTAGGCGACATCAAATCCGACTCCGACACCGTAGGCGGCCTCACCCAGAAGGACGACGGCAGCGTCGTGGAGTTCATCGTGGAATGGCGGCGCATCGAGCGAAGCTGCAAGCGTCTTGGCTCCATGCACGCTCTGGAGGAATTCGGCGGCTACGTGGAAAAGATCGTCGTCTACGACGAGACCTGATAAAAGGGGTGCGGACTTCCCGCACCCCTTTTATGCCCTCCCGAAAAATTATTTTTAAAAATGCAAAACAGTGCTTGACAATTACACGCGAATATTGTAATATGTACAAGGTGTCAGGAACACCAGATGCTGATGTGGCTCAGAGGTAGAGCACTTCCTTGGTAAGGAAGGGGTCACGGGTTCAATTCCCGTCATCAGCTCGCGCAGACAGTCAGACCTTCGTCTGACTGTTTTTTTATGCTGTCAGCCGGCGCGCCTGCGCCGGACAGCGCCGGCGAAACCAGACGGTTTCGCCGCGGCCTACAGCTCCACAATATATTTCTCAAACGCATTGATCACATGGGTCTCCCCCACCATATCCTCCCGGGGAAACTGCCTCCCGTAATTCAGATGAACATGTCCGTGCACGAAATACTTCGGCCGGTAGCGCTCGATCAGCTGATTGAACACCTCAAAGCCCATATGGCACCGGTCTTCGTCATCGTGGACCCCGCGGGCCGGAGCGTGGGTCACGAGAATGTCGAACCCCTTTCGAAATTTCAGCCGCCAGAAGAGCTTCCGCACCCGCTTTTGCATCTCCTGCTCCGTAAACTGATAGGGCCCCGGCTTGTACCGCTGGGAGCCGCCAAGCCCTAAAATCCGCACCCCGCCGAAGTCGTAGATCCGATCGTCGATGCAGATGCATCCCTCCGGCGGCTTCTTATCGTATTTGCTGTCGTGGTTCCCGTGCACGTACAGAACCGGCACGGGAACCATCGTCGCCAGAAAGGACAGGTACTCCGCCTTTAAATCCCCGCAGGAAACAATCAGATCCACCCCCGGAAAATTCTCCTTCTTAAAATAGTCCCAGTATATTTTGGCTTCCTCGTCCGCAAGAAATAATATTTTCATCCTACTTCGCTTCCTCTACCCCTTTTAACTGAACCACCGACTTCGCCGTATCTTTGAGCGTCTCCTTCTGCGGCAGGCTGCCGATCACATTGTCCACCAGATAATCCATCTCCATGACGGCCTCCGGCTTCATCTCCTCGTGCCTGTTGTTGCGCAGCTCGCCGTCCTGAGAATAGATTTCCCCGTAAAACGGCGACAGATGCGACCTTCTTATGTCCTCCTTAAAGTGATCCGCCAGACGCCTGACGCCGGCAGGCACATGCTTGGAGCAGATCATGTCGATCACCCCCGCGGACATGCCCCACCAGTAGTTTAAGGCCCGCCCCTCGTCGTTGTCCTCGGACTGATACACCCCCACAAGCACGCTCTTTATCAGCTTCTCGTAGAAAATGCCCCAGTTCCACAGCGGCATCACAAGGTTGGTCGTCTCCCCGTTTTCACAGCGGTAGAGGCCGAACTGGCGGCTCGCCGCCTGGGGGGTGATCATATCCTGATCCGACACGATGCAGATGTCGTTCTCCCGCAGGAAGCGGTCTCTGTCATAGCCCTTCTTCGTGGACCACTCCAGATAGATTTTCGCCCGGGGGTTCGTAAAGGAAGCGCCCAGCGCAAAGGCGTTGATGTTGGCGATCATCCCGTAGATCGGGTAGTCCGCGATGTAGGCGATGCGGTCGTTCTCCGACATGGCCCCGGCAATCATCCCCGCCAGAAACTTCGCCTCGTACATGCGGGAGTAGTAGGTGCGGATATACTTGTGGGGCGTGTTCAGGCTGCAGTTTAAGATCTTCACATCCGGGTGGTCCACCGCGATCTTAAGGCTCTGCTGCATCATCTGCGGCCCCACCTCAAACACGATATTCACCCCCTGGTGGATCACGTCGTTCAGCACATCTCCGATATTGGACTCGTTCACATTGTCCACGCACACCGTCGTAATCTGATCCGGGAATGTCTCCTCCAGATAGTTTCGCCCAAGCTCGTGGGCGTAAATCCAGTCGGAATCCTTCGGCGACTTCGGGTAGAGGAACGCCACCTTAAGCTTCTTTGCCGTGGCCGGCAGAAAATAGCTGAACAGGCTCTTCTTCTCCTGCACCTGCTTCGGGTCCATCACAAGCCCCACGCTCTTCTTCTGGGCCAGCATCACAAATTCGTTCCAGCACTTGATGATATTGCCGTTTAACGCCTCGTCGGACATCTTCATCGTCTCCGCAAAGCCGTAGACGCCGATAAAGGCCGTCAGCGCATCCCCCGTCCGGATCGGCAGCTTCCTTCCGCCCCGAAACTCGTAGGCCTTCGTAAAGTGCAGCACAAGGCTGGCAAACTCCGATCTTTTCTCCTCGTCCCAGAGCTCCTTCCCGCTTCCGGTCAGCTCTAAAAGCTGCTCCGCCATGCCGATCTTCGAGAACTCCAGGTTGTTGATGCCCGTGATCCGGTTAAACTCCATAAACTCGTAGTAGAGACGGATGTCCTCGTCCTCGGAATATTTCGGAATCTTGCGGGTGACAAAGGCCGGTATGGAATCCGCCTTAAAATACTTGAGGACGCTCACCCGCTTGTTCCCCTCCACCACATAGTAGCGGTTGCGGTACTCGTAGGCCGTAATCGGGTCCCGGATGCCCTCGTTGATCTGCGCGTCCGCAAGGGTAGCCCACTTTAACCCAAACTCTGTCTTCTCCCCCATAATTGGCATAAAATTGGCCGCAAAGGAGCGCGTCCTTCCCATGGTGGACGTTCCCACCACAAAATCCAGCGGCACCTGCACAAGCCCCATATTCTGCTCGGTCTGCACCTCCTCCCTGGCAAGAATTGCGTCCAGCACCGGCAGGTACGGAAATCTCCCGGCCGAGATACAGGCTTTATATTCTCTTTTTCCAAGCTTTAACGCCTCTTCATACTCGATTTCGCTCATTTTTTCTCCTTTTTTCTCCTTTTCTTCAAATATTGCAGATTTATTATTCCAATTTTACCACATATATGTTATGATACCAATGTCAAATAAAAAAATAAAAGATTTTCTTCCTTTCTGGCCCGTTATTTGATATAATAAGACTTGAGTTCAGCAAATGGGTACTTATGGAGGAAAGTCTATGGAAAGTATCACCAAAGAACAGGCTGATGTAATCGGCGAGATTGCCAATATCTGCACGGGTACGGCTGCTACGGCTCTCAGCTTAATCATCAACTGTCCAACCAATATTACAACCCCAAAGGTTGAGATCCTTTCCCAGGAGGAGAATCTTGTCAGCGATGACCGCATCCTTGTCAAGGTTCCGTACACCAAAGGAATCGACGGCACCAACCTTATGATGTTGCACATTGAAGATGCTCTGATCATCGCAAGCCTGATGATGGGCGGCGACGGACGGGACATTTCCGGTCTCGAGCTCAACGACCTGACTCTCTCTGCGATCTCGGAGGCGATGAACCAGATGTGCGGTTCCATCGCTACCTGTATGGCTTCGCTGATCGGCAGGCCCACAGACATCGGCTACCCGCTCATCAATTCCAAATTTCGAAAATCCTTCGAGATTCCGGAAGAGCTGTGCAACGGAACGGACATTGTAAAGGTTACTCTTCGGCTGATTGTTGATGATTTGATTGACAGCGCGCTAATTCAGTTGTATCCTATTAGTATTGTAAAGCAGATTTTAAAACAGGAGGATTTATAAATGGCAAAGATTTTGATTGTAGATGACGCAGCATTTATGCGGATGATGCTCAAGGACATCTTGACCAAAGGAGGGTTCGAGATTGCCGGCGAAGCGGGAGATGGTAATGAGGCTGTTGCAAAATACAACGAGTTGAAGCCGGATCTTGTAACTCTGGATATTACCATGCCGAATAAGGACGGTATTCAGGCTTTAAAGGAGATCAAAGCCGCAGACCCGAACGCTACCTGCGTAATGTGCTCTGCAATGGGACAGCAGTCCATGGTTATCGAGGCAATCCAGTCTGGCGCAAAGGACTTTATCGTGAAGCCGTTCCAGGCAGACCGTGTTTTAGAGTCCATCCGCAAGGTGTTAGGCTAAGAACCGACGTACCTTTAACAGAATATAGAAGCAAATATGAATTAGCGTACTCTCGCGGACCGTGTCCTGTTTTGCTGAACACACATCCGGGAGAGTATTTACGTAGACATTTTTCAGGACACATATGAATCATAAGCGCAAATTAAGGAGGGGCTGACTTCCGATGAAAATCAGCCCCTCCTTTGTCTATCTCATGCCCTACAGCTGTCTCAGCTGCTCCAGCGCACACTCCTTTAAGATTACCTCTCCGTGCTCCTCAATATGCGCCTTGCGCTCCGCTCCCACCAGAATATCCTTCGCATACTCGTCTGTCAGCGAGGACAGGCG
>CATJJD010000073.1 GCA_949740385.1 uncultured Lachnospiraceae bacterium | reverse complement strand
GTGGAAGCCTTCTGTCCGATGGCAACGTAAATACACTTTACATCCTGCCCCTTCTGGTTGATGATCGTATCCACCGCGATCGCCGTCTTACCGGTCTGTCTGTCTCCGATAATCAGCTCGCGCTGTCCGCGGCCGATCGGAACCATGGAGTCGATCGCCTTGATACCGGTCTGAAGCGGCGTGTCAACGGACTTTCTGGAAATAACGCCGGAAGCCACGCGCTCAATGCGGCGGTATTTGTCCGTCGCAATCGGTCCTCTGCCGTCGATCGGCTGGCCCAGAGCGTTCACAACGCGCCCGAGCATTGCGTCCCCTACCGGCACCTCAACCACGCGGCCCGTGGTCTTAACGGTATCGCCCTCGTTAATATTCTTCTGGGAGCCCAAAAGCACGGCACCCACGTTATCTTCCTCTAAGTTCATAACCATTCCGTACACTTCGCCCGGAAACTCTAACAGCTCGCCCTGCATCGCCTTTTCCAGACCGTGGATACGTGCAATTCCGTCGGCCACCTGAATAACGGTCCCGACCTCGGCCACCTCAAGCTGGGAAGCATATCTTTTAATCTGCTCCTTGATGACGGAGCTGATTTCTTCTGGTCTTAAATTCATGGAGCGCACTCACCTACTTTCAACTGTATTTTGGATAATTCGCGGGTCAGACTGTAGAGCCGGGATCTGATGCTGCTGTCTGCGACGCGGTCCCCGATCCGGATTACCATTCCGCCGATCAGATCGGCGTCGACGCTGTAGTGCATCTCAAACTGCACGTACTTTGTCGTCTCCAGAAGCCGCTTCTCCACGGCAGCCTTCTGCGCATCCGTCAGTTCCATCGCCGAGGTGACATAAGCCGTCCCGATGTTCCGGTACTCCTTCACGCGCTCGATAAAGTAAGAAAAGACCTTCGGCATCTCATTGTAATGCCCCTTCTCCACGATCATGCGCATGAGTCCTACAAGCTCGCCGGAAATTTTCCCTGCAAAAATATCTTCCATTAACTTAATCTTATCTTCCTTGACAATCTTCGGATGATTCATGAGCCGGGTCAGATCCTCATTCTCCTCAAGAGCCGCGCACACCGTCTTAACTTCCTCCGACATGGCGTCCAGCTTCTGCTCCTCCAGGGCCAGCTCAAACAACGCATCCCCGTATGTCCTGGACACTAGCTTAGCCATGTTGACTCACCCATCTCTCTCAATGTCTCATCTACAAGCGTGCTCTGAATCTTTGCGTCAATTGATGCTGCAATCACCTTCTGCGCCATCATGGAAGCAACCGTTATCATCTCCTGCTTCATGTCGTCCATCGCATGCTTCTTCTCAAGCTCAGCCTCTTCCTTCGCCTGCTTAATAATCCTGGAGGCCTCCTCCTTCGCTTCCTCGACAATGCGCGCCTCGTTTTTGAGCTCCTTCTGTCTCGCCTCTGCGAGGATCGTCTCCGCCTCCTTATCCACTTCCTTAAGCTTTGCCTCGTACTCCGCCTTTAAGGCCGCAGCGCTCTCCCTGTCATCCTTTGCGCTGCTTATGTCACTGGCAATCCGTTCCTTTCTGTCCGAAAGCAGCTTTCTCGCCGGATTGAACAGCAGGTACGACATCAGAAGAAACAGGAAAAATACTGCAATCGCAAGCAGTATCGCGTCGAAAATGAGCTGAGCGTCAAGATTGAATAAAAAAGTCTGCTCTAATAATAACAATCTCTTATTCTCCTTTCAGCCATGCCCGGACTATCCCAGCGGATGTACGAAAAGCAGAAGCAGTGCGACTACCAGACCGTACAGACCGGTCGTCTCGGCAACGGCCTGACCAAGAAGCATCGTGGACATGATCTGTCCTCTGGCTCCCGGGTTTCGTCCAACTGCAGCCGCACCGTGTCCGGCAGCGATACCCTGTCCGATACCAGGTCCGATACCTGCGATAACTGCAAGTCCTGCACCGATTGCGGAGCATGCTCTGATTAAATCCTGTCCTGAAATGTTCATAATAGAAATCCTCCTCTATACAATAATTAATTTACTCGTCTGTATCACATGCCTGCGTCACGTAGGTCATGGTCAGCATACAGAATACATAGGTCTGAATTGCTCCGGAGAACAAGTCAAAATACACATGCAGCACCGACGGCCAGGCCAGCGCAATCACGCGGAGCAGCCCGTACACCAGCGCCATAATAACCGTTCCCGACAGCACGTTCGCAAAAAGACGAAGCGACAGCGAAACCGGTATGGCCAGCTCGCTGACCAGGTTGATCGGCATCCAGACCGGAAGCCACGGCGGCAGCGGCGAACACATATCGCTCCAGATCGTCTTAAGCTTCTGATGCCGGAACTTGTTGATCCAGATCATGAAAAACGTAATCAGCGCAAGAGCAAGCGTCGTCCCGTAATCTGCCGTCGGCGGACGAAGACCGAACAGACCGGAAATATTGCTCATCAGAATGAATATGAATATCGTACTGATGTAGTTCACAAACCGCGGCGCAAATTTGCCCATGGTGCTCTCGACCATCGCGTCAAGCATCTCAACCATCAGTTCGATGATGTTCTGAAAGCCGTCCGGCACCTCTCTCGCCTGCTTCATCCTGCGGTTGGCAGCGATGGCAAACGCAATCATGATCGCCATAACGATCAGAATGCAGGCATGGCTCGTTGTGATCCACACCTCATGGCCGAAAAAGTTGACGGTAAAAATGCCGTGGATCATAAAGTCGATGCTGTCCGCATTTCCTGCCAGCAAAATTGCCTGATTCAAAATATCACCTCCTTATTCATTTTTTTTGAATTTCTGCAAAAAAGGCTGAAGGTAAGCAGATACCTTAAGCCCCAGCACTCCAAGGAGCGCCATAAGCAGATTTCCGAAGTCAAACAACCCCAGAATAAAAAACAAAATTACCACAACAAAGTAGCGAAGCAGCGACTTTGCGATAATTCTGCGCCGGGCGTGATCTCCGTCGCCCATCGTCACGGAGTCATAGATCACGGCTGCCAGATTGACAGCCATCCCCACGGCAATGGCGATCCCGTACCACAGCCCGATTGAATAGTGCAGCCTGTCGTCCACAAACCACACTCCGACCAGCTCAACGACCGCTCCGTAGAGCAGAATGCCGCCCACCAGTCCCGGTAATGCCTCGTTAATTCTTCTCAGCATCCTTCTTTTCCCTGTTGTCCCTCTCGTATACTCTCTTCGCCATCCGGTACACGTTGGTGCCGCCGGCCAGCGCGCCAATAAAGAAAAACGGAATCATCATAAAAGATACCCCGGTCCGCCTCCCGAGCCAGATTCCAAGCGCAGAGCACATAAAAATCGGCACGAGCATGTTCAGTCCAAACTGGAATATCAGAATGAGCGCATCCATCACCTGTCGGTTCTCTTTCTTCATAGCT
>CATJJD010000072.1 GCA_949740385.1 uncultured Lachnospiraceae bacterium | reverse complement strand
CGGAGACGGAGAGGTGGCATTGATTCTTGATACGAATACTTTGATGTAAGGGGGCGTTGAAATGTCTGATTATTTGATGGAGTCGGTGGAGAAGGAGACGAAGCAGTATATTGTCGTCCAGATCGGCAGTGAGAAGTACGGAATTGACATCGGTTATATTGATAATATTGTCCGCATGTCCAAGATTACGCGCGTCCCGAAGGCACAGGTATATTTTCCTGGAATTATCAACCTCCGCGGTGAGATTGTGCCGGTTATGAGCATCCGCACCAAGATGGGACTTGAGCCGGATGTCTATACAAATGCGTCCAGAATTATTATTTTAAAGATTGAGAACCGGGGAATGCTCGGTGTGATTGTGGATGCCGTATGTGAGGTTGTCACGCTTGCAGCCGATCAGATTGAGGCGAATAATGTGCAGTCAAACAGCACGAAGGATAATTTTATTAACGGAATTGGCAAAAATGGGGAGCAGCTTATCTCTCTTCTTGAGATCAATGCGATTATCGACGAGAAGGATAATGCCTGATTGCTTAATTGTGAAAGGATATATAGTGAGGCACGGCCTCACTATATATAATTTTTGGAGGAAAATATGGGTGAATTTTCACTGGATAATGTTAATGAAATGTATATGGACGTCCTGCGGGAAATCGGTAATATCGGAGCCGGCAATGCGACAACCTCGCTGGCAAGTATGGTGAACGCCAAGATTGACATGAACGTGCCGAAGGTTGAGCTGATGGAAGCGTCGCAGCTCAGCTCTGCGATCTGTCCGGAGGACGAGATTATTGTCGGTATTTTTCTGGAGGTGACCCACGACATTACCGGCAGCATGATGTTTCTCATGAAGATGGATTCTGCTCACTACCTGGTCAACCGGCTGATGGGCAAGAGTGAGGACAATCAGGACCCGTTTGACGAGATGGATCTGTCTGCCATGAAGGAGATCGGAAATATTATCGCCGCCTCTTATCTGACGGCGCTGTCCGGTATGACGAATCTGACCATCTCGCCGTCGGTTCCGTATATTGCGGTCGACATGGCGGGGGCAATTCTGTCTGTGCCGGCAATTCAGTTCGGCCAGTTCGGCAACAATGCGCTGCTGATTGAAACCGAGTTCGGGGATGATTATATGATCGAGGGATATTTTATTCTGATGCCGGAGGAAGATTCCTACGCGAAGATCTTATCGTCTCTGGGAATCCAGATGTAGGGGAGATAAAAAGGGATGGGTGAATTAATCAAGGGAGGTATGGCGGATCTGAAGGTCGGTCGTGCGCCGGATACTCTGACCACACTGGGACTGGGGTCCTGTATTGGACTGACATTGTATGATCCTGTTACAAAGGTCGGAGGTCTGGTTCACTATATGCTGCCAGACAGTACGAAGCTGAGAAACAGTGCAAATATCGCAAAGTTCGGAGACACGGGGACGAAGGAGCTGCTGCGTCTGATGCTTGCGAACGGTGCGAATAGGCGGAGACTTGTGGCGAAGATAGCGGGCGGAGCCTGTATGTTTGAAATCAGCGGAGCGACTTCTGTGGGAAATGTGGGAGCGCGCAACGCGGAGGAGGCGAAAATAATTTTAAAGCAGCTGGGCATTCGCCTGGTGGCCGAGGATACGGGGCTAAATTACGGACGCACGGTGGAGCTTCGGTGTGAGACCGGCGAGTATGTGATCAAGGCGATCGGAAAACCGATCAAAATAATATAAGGACAGGGTATTATGAAAACAAATGCAGTGCCCGCAGTTGTGATGCTGCTGGCTGGGTTGATCGATTGTATCGCGTCGATAGTGCAGCGTTTATCGCTGTTTGATTTTACCAGACGGTTACTCATTGTTCTGGTTGTGTTCTATCTTCTCGGATGTGCGGTGAAGCTTGTACTGGACATCTGTGTTATACGGATGGCAGATCCGCCGGAGGAAGAGACCGGTGAGGATGAGATTTCCGACCGCCCGGAGGAGACGGACGAGGGCAATATGACTGCGTCTGTGGATGAGCTTGAGAACATAGACGCGCAGGAAGGAAACGAATAACCAGAGGCGGGTGGAATGAAGACTGTAGACAGAGAGAGGCTTTGGGATGTCTATCGAAAGAAGCCGTCCCAGGAGCTCAGAGAGCAATTAATTATTGAATATTCCCAGCTTGTAAAGCTGGTGGCGGGAAGGCTGAGCATGTATCTGGGCCACAACGTTGAGTATGATGACCTGGTGAGCTACGGCGTTTTCGGGCTGATTGACGCGATTGACAAGTTTGACATGGCCAAGAACGTCAAGTTCGAGACATACGCCAGCCTGCGCATCCGCGGAGCCATACTGGATCAGATCCGCAAGATGGACTGGATTCCGCGGACGGTGCGCCAGCGCCAGCGCAGAATGGACGAGGCGATCAAAAAGATTGAGATGGAGACCGGAAGAGCTGCGACTGACGAGGAGCTTGCAAAGGAGCTGGGGCTGACGGAGGATGAACTGTGCAGCTGGCAGTCGCAGATGAAGGTGACCAATGTTGTCTCGCTGAACGAGTTCGAGGAGAACGGCCCGGAGCCTGTTATGGATACAGGCAGGCAGGGCCATTATTCTCAGCCGGAGGAAGTGGTGGAGGAGGCGGAGCTTAAGGAAATGCTTGTGGCTTCGCTGGAGTTTCTGACGGAGAAGGAGCGGCGGGTGATCGAGCTGTATTACTACGAGGAGCTGACGCTAAAGGAGATCAGCCAGATTCTTTCTGTGTCGGAGTCGCGGGTGTCCCAGCTTCACACGAAGGGGCTTATAAAGATGCGCAGAAAAATGGGCGCATATATGGATATTCTCGTGGATTGAGAGACGAGCGGGAAAGGGGATAAGAGCATGGCAATTAATCCAATTAATTACGCAATGGTACAGCGGACGAATGATGTCGGAATTGTCAAGCACAATGAAGACAGCAGACCGATAATTAACCAGCAGAATATACAGGTACAGGTGGAAAAACGCCAGGAGGCGCAGCGCCGTCAGGTTAAGGACAAGGCGGACAGTGAGCGCGCAAAGAACGATGATGACGCGCGGGATGAGGGAAAGAACAGGTATGTGGCCGGAAAGGGTCAGCGAAAGAACAGTAAAAAGGATCAGGCTTCCGTCGATGCGGACCGGGTTGTCCGCAAGCAGGGATCGGGAGGCTTTGATATATCAATTTGAGGAATGAATATGACGGCATTGGTAGTGACACTGATTATCATCGGTTTCGCCTTTGTGATCGTCAGCTTTTTTGTGGAAGAAAAGCTCTCGAAGAAGGATGTGGACCGGATTATCAGCCTGAGTGATAAAGAGCTTAAGATTATTGTGGAAAAACAGCTGAGCGGTGCAGGCAGCCAGATTGAGGATGTAATTGCCGACAGCATCGAGGCGTCCATGGAGATTACGAAGCGTGCCATGGAGAAGGAGACGAACGAGAAGATCATGGCAATTAATGAGTTCTCGGGGACGGTCATGGACTCGATGAACAAGACGCACAACGAAATTTTGTTTTTGTACAGCATGTTAAACGATAAACATACGGAGCTTACGCAGCTTGCGAAGCAGATGGGCCAGTTTTTCGAGCATGTGAAGAACCGGGAGAACGAGGTGCTTCAGAATCTGCAGGTGGCGGCAAATGAGATTGAGGCGAAGGTGCATGAGCCGGAGCTTTTGCCGAACGAAGAGGAGACGGCGGGCGATGAGAGCCTGGCGGAGGAGGGCAGCCGCAAGGAGATGGTTCTTTCCCGCTACAAGGAGGGCATGCCTCCGGTGGAGATTGCAAAGGAGCTCGGTATGGGCTTCGGCGAGGTGATGCTTGTGATCGGATTGTATAAGGGGGAGGAAGAGAGTGCGGTTTAAGTACTATTTGAGAGGGTGCGGACTGGGAATTATTCTGACCGCCGTCATCCTTTCGGTGGGCTTTCGCCAGAGCAGGGAAGGGGCCGTGTCCGATGAGGAGATTATGTTGAGAGCCTCGGAGCTTGGGATGGTCACGCCGACGGACGACCGCGATCTTTCGGACGGGACACAGCAGCCGACGGAACCTGGCGAGAACCTGCCGGACCAGACGGTCGGAAAGTCCGCCGAAAACCAGCCGGATGATACTGAAAAGGACGGGGACGGCAAAGACGAGGACGGCAAAGAAGAGAAGGACAGCGCTCGAAAGAACTCCGGGAAAGAAAATTCCGAAAAGGAGGACGGCGAGCCGAAGGACTCCGAAAAAGAGGATTCCGAGAAGGAGGACAGCGAGGCGGATGAACCGAAGACGGTTACGGTTGTGGTCCGCAGGGGCGAGGTCTGCAGAGAGCTGGCACAGGATCTTTACGAGCTTGGGCTTGTGGAGGATGCGGAGGAATTTCGGTACTTTATGCAGCGGAAGGGCTACGACAATATGATCCGCGTGGGAGAATTTGAGCTGACGATCGGGATGGATCACGAGGAGATTGCGCGGGTGCTGATTCGGGGGTGAGCTTTCTCAGGCTGCAGCAGAAAGCTGAAAACCCATAGGTGTAAGCCTGGACGTCACAGAATTTCGGCGGTATAGCAGTTAATATGCCGCCGGTGCCGAAAAATCAGAATAATACTTGCAGGAAAGCCTCTGGTATGATATAATGCCAGAGGCTTTATATTTATCAATCACATGTGCGGGGACAGCCGGTGCCTGTTTTACGCCGGGGTGGCTGTTTTAAGCTCTGCACATGGAAGTTCAACCAAATGGAGGGAAAAACAATGAGCGTAATTTCAATGAAGCAGTTACTTGAGGCAGGTGTTCATTTCGGACATCAGACAAGAAGATGGAACCCTAAGATGGCTCCGTACATCTACACCGAGCGCAACGGAATCTACATCATCGATCTGCAGAAGTCCGTCGGAAAGGTGGACGAGGCCTACGATGCCGTATCCGATATTACGGCGCAGGGCGGCACCATTCTTTTTGTGGGAACGAAGAAGCAGGCGCAGGATGCGATCCGCGCAGAGGCAGAGCGCTGCGGTATGTTCTATGTGAATGAGAGATGGCTCGGCGGTATGCTCACCAACTTCCGCACAATCCAAAGCCGCATCACCCGTCTCAAGGAGATCGAGCAGATGTCCGAGGACGGCACGTTTGATGTGCTTCCGAAGAAGGAAGTGATCGCGCTTAAGAAGGAGTGGGAGAAGCTGGAGAGAAACCTGGGCGGCATCAAGGAGATGAAGCGCATACCGGATGCGATCTTTGTGGTTGACCCGAAGAAGGAGCGCATCTGTATTCAGGAGGCGCACTCTCTGGGCATTACGCTGATCGGTATCGCGGACACCAACTGCGATCCGGACGAGCTGGATTATGTGATTCCGGGCAATGATGATGCCATTCGCGCAGTGAAGCTGATCGTCTCAAAGATGGCGGACGCCGTGATCGAGGCGAAGCAGGGAACGGAGATTGCGGATGTCGCAGCGGATGCGGCGGACGAGGAAGAGACTGCAGAATAGAACCGAATCGTGATTGTGAAATTGGAGGATAAATAAAATGGCAATTACTGCTGGCATGGTAAAAGAGCTGCGCGAGATTACGGGCGCAGGTATGATGGACTGTAAGAAGGCGCTGAACGAGACGAACGGCAACAT
>CATJJD010000071.1 GCA_949740385.1 uncultured Lachnospiraceae bacterium | reverse complement strand
GGCGGAAATTGTCTATGTCCACAAAGCCGGTTATAATCTCGGTTTCCAGCTCCTTCGCCCGCCGCATAAGCTCCTGCATATCACTGTGGACGGCCTTCTTGTTCAGAAGTCCCGTCAGCGGGTCCAGCTTTCCGTCTCTTTTTAACTCCCTCGTCTTCTGCTCGCTCTGTCTGCTCCGCTCCTCCACATACTCCAGCAGCCGGTTGATCTGCTCTGCGATGGCTCCCAGCTCCCCGCGCCTGCTGACATGGATGCGGACGGAGTAGTCGTCGTGCTCCTGCACGCTGGCAAGCGTCCGCCCGATTTGGTCCAGCGGCTGGGTGATCTTGCGGGTCAGCACGAAATTTACGCCAAACAGCACAAGGGTCAGGCACACAAGCGTAATCCCCACCACCAGACTGTAGGAGGACGCCAGAGAAAACCGTTTGCTTACATTGACGGTCACAAAAATAAGCCAGTCCGTGGCCGCAATGTCCGAATAGTATGTCATGTAGCGCACGCCCCCGTCCCGGAAGCGGATCGCCCCGGACTTTCTTGCGCTGTGGTTGACGCTGTTCCACTTTTTTTGAAAGGACGCGCAGTCCGTCACCCGTTGCGCCCGTTCGGAGTAGGTCGGATCACCGAAATTTCCCGCCGTAATCAGCCCGCCGACGCCGTCTCGGATATAGATAATATCGTCCGGAGAAAACGTCGTCTTCTGCCGCATCCGGTCAAAAAAGGCCGTGTCGATCTCCTCCAGCACATAGCCGATGCATATGTCGTCCCGCACGATTTTCTGGCACGCCAGCACCACGTTCTTTACGCCCTCAGATGTCTCTCTTGCAATGGCTCTGCCGATAAAAAAGGACTCGTCCCTTATTCCCCCGGACGTCACGTCAAAGCCGCTGACGTCCGGCTCTGCAGACGCATCCGTCGTTCCCACAATCCGAAAACAGCTGTCCGCCACGGACACCGAGACCACGTACTCCTCGTACAGAAGCCTCTCCCGAAGCAGCTTTTGCATGTACCGGTAGTAGACGCTGTCCTTATCCGGCCGCCCCTCCTCCGCTTCCATAAGCACATGCTCCAGAGCCGACGACCGGGCCAGAAGCTGCATGGCGTGCTTCTGGCTCCTGCAGTACGACTCGATATTTAAAACGATCGTATTTCCCAGCGCCTCCAGATTTTCCCGCTGCAGCTTTTCGATACTGCCCTCATGTTCCAGAATCATCATTCCGCCCACAAGGTACAGCGGAACAAGCGAAAAAACGATCAGCATGGTCATAATCAGCCGCTTAATTTTCAATGAACTTCTCCCCCAGTTAAATCTCCCCCGAAAACCGGTTACTCGTTCATCTTCGCAAGCTTTGCGGCCTGATCCGCCGTGATGCAGGCGTCGATGATCTCCTGAATATCTCCGTCCATGATTTTGTCCAGCTTATACAGCGTCAGATTGATGCGGTGATCGGTGACGCGCCCCTGCGGGAAATTGTACGTGCGGATCTTCTCCGCCCGATCCCCCGTCCCGATCTGGCTGCGGCGCTCCTCGGCCTCCGCGCTCTGCTTTTTCTGCAGCTCCAGGTCGTAGAGCTTTGCGCGGAGCAGGGCAAAGGCCTTCTCCTTGTTCTGAATCTGCGACTTCTCCGTCTGGCTGTAGATGACGATGCCCGTCGGATAGTGGGTCAGCCGCACCGCGGAGTCCGTCGTGTTGACGCACTGCCCGCCGTTTCCGGAGGCTCTCATAACGTCGATTCGTATGTCCTTCTCGTCGATCTGCACGTCCACGTCCTCCGCCTCCGGCATCACCGCAACCGAGCATGTGGACGTCTGAATCCGCCCCTGAGACTCGGTCTGGGGCACCCGCTGCACCCGGTGCACGCCGGACTCGTACTTGAGCACCGAGTAGGCGCCGTCTCCCGTCACCATAAAGTTCACGGACTTCATGCCGCCGATGCCGGTCTCGTCCGCCTCAAGTGTCTCCACCCGCCAGCGCCGGCTCTCCACATAGTGGACGTACATTCGGTAAATTTCCGCCGCAAAGAGCGCTGCCTCCTCGCCCCCGGCGCCGGCGCGGATCTCCACGATCACGTTCTTGTCGTCATTGGGGTCCTTCGGCAGCAGCAGAATCTTAAGCTTCTGCTCCAGCTCCCCCATCCGGGCTCTCGCCCCGGAGAGCTCCTCCTTCGCAAGGTCCCTCATCTCCTCGTCGGACTCCTCCTCCAGCATTGCCAGGGAATCCTCGATATTCTGCCTGCACTGCCGGTATTCCTTATAGGCCTCCACAATCGGAAGCAGATCGCTCTGCTCCTTCATCAGTTTGCGGAAGCGGGCGGCGTCGCCTGCCACGTCCGGCTCGCTCAGCGTATTCATAAGCTCCTCATAATGGCGGAGCAGATCCTCCAGTTTGTCAAACATAATTTATTCTCCCTTTGTCCCGCACACCACGCGGTCGTGTTTCGCGAGATCCTTTTTTACATACACGTCCACAAATCCGTGCTCCAGAAGCAGCCCGGACACCGCGCTCCCCTGACTGCAGCCGATCTCAAACAGTATCCTTCCCCCCGGCACAAGGTAGTCGCCGCAGGCGGCCACGATCTCCCGGTAGAAATACAGCCCGTCCTCATGCCCGTCCAGCGCCGCCACCGGCTCAAAGTCCGCCACCTCCGGCATAAGTCCTGCGATCTCGGCCGTCGGCACGTAGGGCGGATTCGACACGATCATGTCAAAGTTCGTTTCCGCCACCCCCTCAAACAGGTTGCTGTGCTCGAAAATTGCGGGCACGTCGTTGAGCCTCGCGTTCTCCTTCGCCACCCCGAGGGCAAGCCTTGAAATGTCGTAGCCGTACCCCTCGATGCCGTGGGCGTTTTTCATAATGGAAATCAGGACACAGCCGGAGCCGGTGCACATGTCCATCACCTTCATACCCGGCTGCACGCACAGGAGGGCTGCCTCCACCAGGGTTTCCGTGTCCTGTCTCGGAATCAGCACGTTGGTGTTGACGCGAAACGGCAGCCCCATAAACACCTGCTCCCCCGTAATGTACTGCAGAGGAATCCGCTCGGCGCGCTTTCGGATCACGGACTCGTACTCCCTCGCCGCCTCCTGCCCGACCTGCTCCTGCATATGCACATAGTAAAAGGTGTGGTCAATCCGGCACACCATCGCAAGCAAAAGCCACGCGTCGTTTTTCGCGTCCGCAATGCCCGCCTCCCGCAGTAATTTTTCTCCTAAAGCCATCGTCTCATGATAGGTCATGCACTTACCTCACCCGCACTTATTCCCGTGCATCTCTTCCTTCTGCCAGCTGCGCCAGTCAAACACCGCCTCCACCGCCGCAATGCCCACTTCAATCATATCGTCGTCCGGCTCTCTTGTCGTCAGACGCTGCAGCAGAAGCCCCGGGCTGCTGAAAAAACGGACAAGCCCGTTGTCCGAACGCCCCGCAAGCCGGATAAACTCGTAGGAAACCCCGGCAATCACCGGTATGAGAAGAAGCCGAAGTATAAGCCGAAGCAGCCCGGAATCGACGCGTATAAACATGAAAAACACAATGCTGATCAGCATTACAATAAGAAGAAAGCTCGTTCCGCAGCGCCGGTGCAGCCGCAGGCTTTTCTGCACGTTCTCAAGATTGAGCTCCAGCCCGCTCTCGATGCAGTTGATGCACTTGTGCTCGGCCCCGTGGTACATGAAGGTGCGCTTAATATCCGGCGTCTGTGAAATCAGCACAATGTAGGTAAGAAAGACTGCCAGACGGATCAGCCCCTCGATAAGGGCAAGAACAGGCTCCGAGTCCGCAAATCTGCGGAAAAAGCCCGACAGAAAATAGGGCAGCGCAAAAAAGAGCGCGAGAGCAATCACAAGAGAGAGGGCGAGGGTTGTACCCATCATCGCCCGCTCCCTGCGCTCTCTCTGCTCCTTTGACAGATTTTTCTGCCGCTCCTTCTCCTTTTTGCTCTCCTCCTCGTCCTCAAAAAAGGACGCCGAGTACATGAGGGTGCTCATCCCAAGATACAGGGATTCCGCGAAGTTTACCACGCCGCGGATGATGGGCAGGCTCCGGACGGCATGAGCTTTTGCCGCACCGCCGAAGCTGGAAACCTTCACCTCGATCTCATGATCCGGCTTTCGAACAGCCACGGCGTACCGCTCCTGATTCTTCATCATGATGCCCTCCATGACCGCCTGGCCGCCGACTCCACTATATTTCATAAAGCATTCCCGTCTTTCTCAAAGATAAAAAGGTTGAGGACATAAACCAAAGCCTCAACCTTCTCTGTAACCTGATAATTCTATTACATACCGTACTTTCTGTTGAACTGCTCGATACGGCCGCGGGCCTGGTTAGCCTTCTGCTGTCCGGTGTAGAATGGATGGCATTTGGAACAGATCTCCACATGGATGTCCTTCTTCGTGGAGCCTGTGACAAATGTATTGCCGCAGTTGCAGGTAACCGTTGCCTGATAGTAATCTGGATGGATTCCTTTTCTCATGATTTCACCTCGTTCTGATCTGATCGTTAATAGTCGTTACACTCTCTATACCCGTATGCCCGACTCGCGTATGATACTTGTACCGAGAGCGGCCCCTTCCTCCTTATACCTCCCGATAATCAGCTTCTTTAT
>CATJJD010000070.1 GCA_949740385.1 uncultured Lachnospiraceae bacterium | reverse complement strand
GAACAAACGCTCGGAAGAGATCAGCCGGCTGAAAATAAGCATCTACGAGGAGCAGATCAACCGGCAGAAGGTGGAGCTGGATTACGCCCAGATACAGATTCGTCCGCATTTTTACATCAACTGCCTGAACATCATCCACAGCATGGCGCAGGAGAAGCTGACCCACGAGATTCAGGAGCTGGTGGTGCACATTTCGCGGTACTTCCGCTATATTTTCCGGAAGGGGATGGAGCCCGTTGCGGTGGGAAAGGAGCTGGAATTCACGGAGACCTATCTGCGGATTCTGGAGTGTATGAACGATACGGTCTGCCGGTACGAGGTTGTCTGCGGGGAGGACGAGGCCTCCGCACTGATCCCGCCCCTCATTATACAGACCTTTGTGGAAAATTCCGTTAAGCACAATATGGAGGAGTCGGCGGACTGCGCTGTTTTTGTGCGGGTGGAGAGATTTTCGGGGGAACTGCCAAAAGAGACGTTCCGGGAGCCTTCGCAGGAAGGAGAGGGCGCTCTTTTGAAGGAGACTGCCGGGTGCGCCTGCGGGGACCGGCTTAGAATTTCCGTGTGGGACAACGGCAGCGGCTTTGACAGCGGGGTGCTTGAGAGACTGCGAAAGGGCGATTTCGGAGCGGAGCATACCGGGTTTCATATCGGAATCAGCAATGCCATAGCAAGAATCCGGATGATTTACGGCGAGGAGGCATACGTGGAATTTTCCAATTCGAAGGAGGGCGGTGCGAGGGTGGATATTTTCGTTCCGTTTATTTCCCAGGGGGAGGAGAGGGAGCAGTGAATATTCTTTTGGTGGACGACAATGTGTATACAATCCGCGCTCTTAAGAGCGGCATTGATTACGCCGCCCTGGGGATCGACGGCATCTACACGGCGCGGAATATGAAACAGGCGGCGGAGTGGCTGAACAGGGAGGAGATCCCTCTTGTGCTGACGGACATTGAAATGCCAAACGGCACCGGGCTGCAGCTTCTGGAGTGGATCAATGAGCACAGGCCCGGCACCGTGACGCTCTTTTGCACGAGCTTTGCCAATTTTGACTATGCGAAGAAGGCGGTGGAGCTCCACAGCTTTGACTACTATTTAAAGCCCATCCAGTATGAGGATCTTCAGAAGCTTCTGGAGAAGGCGGTGGAGGAGGTAAAAAAGCGGGAGAGAGCGAGGGAGAAGGAGCGGTATGAGGAGTACTGGAATGACAATCTGAATATCTACAAGAGCCATTTCTGGGAGGACGTGCTTTTCTGGGTGGACAGCTACGACGAGGAGGAGCTGGAATTTCTGGCGGAGAGCCGTCATCTGCCCTACCTGAGAGAGGATCTGTTTACGGCCGGAATTCTGCGCTTTGAGAAGGAGAAATCCCGCATGAGCGACTTTTCCGGCAATCTGGAGCGGTTTGTGGCGGGCAACATTATGGCGGAGCTGTGCGAGCACGGCGGCGTCCGGACGGAGATGTTTTTAAAGTGCCGCAGAGATACTTGGGCGCTGGTCTTTTCCCACGGAAAGGAGATGCGTCAGGAGCAGATGGACGAGGTATTTCAGATGCTGATCAAAAACCTGGAGCGTGTGCTGGCCTGCAGCGTTTCCGTCTGCTATGCCTGCGGCTGTACCTTTGAGAATATCAGAGGACGCTATATGCTGCTGGAGGACTACTGCAGAGCGCATGGGCCGGGGGAGAGCTGCGCGGTGGACATCGACCGGTTTCGAAAGCCCGATCCGGTTTCCGGCGAAAACGGGGGGGTACAAAATACAGAAAAGGCAGTGCGCAATGTCCGGCAGTATATCGACGAGCATTTCTGTGAGAACATTACGAGGGATACCCTGGGCGAGATCGTGTACTTAAGTCCGGGGTATCTTGCCGCCTCCTTTAAGAAGCTGACCGGCTGCTCTCTCGGAAGCTACATTATCGAGAAGCGGGTAGAGCGGGCGAAGGAGCTTCTGTCGGAGGGCTCGCTTACGGTGTCGGAGGTGGCGTTTGCCGTGGGGTATGACAATTTCACCTACTTTTCGCGGATGTTTAAGACGAGAACCGGGATGATGCCGAAGGAATATAAGAAGCTGAGGAGACAAAGGGATTAGATTTTTCGTCTGATTCCTTTGTTTTTTTGCGCAGAAACGGAATTTAACGAAAGGCTCTGCAATGCGGGACTTCAGGGGATTATGGAGGGAAAACAGAGGCGGTTTGACGAATGGCCGGCACGGCAGTGGTCATTTTATACAAAAACGAATGCGGATAGTGCATGTTTTTATTCAGATTGTGAAAGAAATAATTTTGCCGATTGCGTAAAATAGATTTCACCAAAACAAATTCTTACAAAGAAAATGAGGAGGAAAAAGATGAAAAGAAAAATAGCACTTTTACTGACGCTGGCTGTGGGAGTCAGCGCACTGGCAGGCTGCGGCGGCGGAGACGACAAAAAGAACAATGCCGGAGGCACCCAGGGCGGAAGCGCCTCCGCGGGCGGCGAAATCAATTTCGACGAGGAGCCGTATGAGGCGACGCTTATGTACTGGGCGGCATCGGACCCGCGCGATCTGGAGGCCGTGGAGGCTGCCTTCAACGAGCTGACGCTGGAACAGCTGAACATTAAGGTGAACCTGATGCCGCTGACACTCGGTACCTACACGCAGCAGATTCAGATGATTCTTTCCTCGGATGATGCCCTTGATATTTTCCCGTATTTTGGGTCAAGTATGGGAAACTATATCGACGCCGACTATCTTGTGGATATGAATGAGTATCTGGAAACCTGCGGACAGGACCTGATCGACATTATCGGAATGGACGATATTCAGTGCGGAAGCTTAAACGGATTTCTGGCGGGCGTTCCGAACATGCACGAGCGCACCAACCCGGAGGCCTTTATTATGCGGACGGATCTTTTAGAGGAAACCGGATTCACCGCGGATGACATCAAGACGGCGGAGGATATGACGAAGGTCTTTGCGGCGGTGCACGAGAAGCACCCGGATATTACCGTTTACGGCGGTACAAACGGCCAGTCGTACCCGCTTGGAATCAGCCTTTCCATCGTAGATCCGCTGGGCGGCGGCAACTTCGGCGTTCTGCCGGACAACGGCCAGACGCTTACGATTGAGAACTGGTATGAGAGCGAGGAGTTCATGGAGGCCTGCAAGCTGGTGAGAAGCTGGTACGAGGCCGGATACACCTCCGCGGACTTTGCGACCTGTACGGACTCGGGCGAGTCTCTGATGCGGGCGGGCAATCTGTTCTGCTTTACGGCTCCTGGAAAGCCGAACACCAAGGCGGAGAAGGATGCCCAGACCGGCTACGACACAACCTGCGTGATCGTGAGTCCGGACGTATGCTACACCCAGACAACAAACGGCATTCTCTACGGTATCTCCAGCAACTCCGAAGACCCGGAGAAGGCGATGATTCTGTTAAACTGGATCTTTAAGACAAAAGAGGCTAACGACCTGCTGAACTGGGGTATCGAGGGAAGAGACTATGTTGTAAAGGATGACGGAACGCTGGATTTCCCGGAGGGCGTGACGACCGAAAACGCGAACTACCACATGGACTTCGGCTGGGCGCTTCTGAACCAGTACAACAGCTATGTGTGGACCGGAAATGCGCCGGATATCTGGGATCAGTATCAGGCAGTCCGCGACAGCGCACAGCTCTCTAAGGCATACGGCTTCTTCTTTGACACCGCACCGGTAATCAACGAGGTATCCGCCCTTACAGCGGTCAGCGAGGAGTATTTAAATTCCATCGGCACGGGCGCGGTAGATCCGGAGACAGCGATCGCGGAGTTTAACCAGAAGCTTTACGACGCGGGACTTCAGACCGTAATGGAGGAGAAGCAAAAGCAGCTTGACGAGTGGCTTGCCAATAATCAGTAAATGCTTTCAGGAGCTGTCGGGACGGCAAATGCCGTTTCCGGCAGTTCCCTGACACAGGAAGGCTATGGGATGAAAATGCAGGATGTAAAGGAAAGGGATGGTGACGGGTTTGAATAAAAGTAAGAAAAAAAGCAGGATGAGCTTTGCGCAGTTTCGGCAGTATATTCCGCTTTATCTGATGCTGCTTCCGGCGACGGTTTACCTGTTTATCAACAACTATATCCCGATGACGGGTATCGTGATCGCCTTTAAGAAATACAGTAAGAAAAAGGGAATTTACGGCAGCGACTGGAACGGGCTGGAGAATTTCGAGTATCTGTTCAGGAATGACGCGGGGCTTATTATCAGAAACACGCTGCTGTACAATATCGTATTTATCATACTTGGCATGGTGGTCGGCGTGACGCTCGCCATCCTGATTACGGACGTGATGTCAAAACGGCTTAAGAAGGTGTATCAGAGCGCGATTATGCTTCCGTTTCTGATTTCGATCGTGATTGTCAGCTATATCGTGTTCGCTTTCCTGAGCGTGGAAAACGGTATGTTCAACAACAGTATTTTAAAGCCTCTCGGGCTGTCTCCCGTCCAATGGTACTCGGAGCCCAAATACTGGCCGTTTATTCTTACATTTGTAAATATATGGAAGGGCTGCGGCTACGGAACGCTCATCTACATAGCGGGTATCGTGGGAATTGACCCGACCTTTTATGAGGCGGCAAGGCTTGACGGGGCGACCAGGTGGCAGCAGATCACGAACATTACTCTTCCTTGTCTCGTGCCTTCTCTGATCACCATGACGATGCTGAGTCTGGGACGTATCTTTGCATCGGATTTCGGTCTGTT
>CATJJD010000069.1 GCA_949740385.1 uncultured Lachnospiraceae bacterium | reverse complement strand
TTACCGCCGCCGTTACCGTTTCCCTGCGTGTCTCCGCTGTTTCCTCCTCCGCCGCAGCCGGAAAAAAGGCCGACCGCCATCGCCGATACAAGCAGTGCCGAAACAATTTTCTTTTTCATAATAACCTCCTTCAAATTTGTCTGATTCCTGATAGATAGATGTATTTTAGCATTTCAGTTTCTGCAACTCTCACAAAATCCAGACCTGAAAATATGAAATTTCCGACTTTCTGCCAAAAAATATCCTCTGCCGCCGAAAATTTTCCGGCAGGCAGAGGATTATTCTGTCTGTTATTATTTTGCCTCAAACCGCTCGTTCAGCTCCCACACATCGTGCTTCGTGTGCAGCAGCATGTGAGCCCTGTGGGACAGCGGCGCTTCCATGAAATCTCCGTAGAGCTTCTGCACGTCCGGATTTTCGTGTGAAAACCGCAGCGCGGCGTTTTTGTCCAGGTAATAAAGCTGTGCGCCTCTCTCGTCCGCCAGCTCCTCGCCGTCGTGAATCGGCTGTCCGCCGCCGCCGACGCAGCCCCCCGGACAGGCCATCACCTCGACGAAATCGTAGCCGGCCTCGCCCCGGTCGATGCGCTCAAGCAGCTGTCTCGTGTTCGAAAGACCGTTCACAACCGCCGTGCGCACCACACTGTCCCCGATGGCAAATTCCGCCTCCACAAGCCCCTGCTCCCTCGTGCAGCGCACGTTGGAAAAAGCATCCGCATCGGCATTTTTTCCCATTGCAAGATAGTATGCGGAGCGCAGAGCCGCCTCCATCACGCCTCCGGTTGCGCCGAAGATCACGCCGGCTCCGGTGCCCTCCCGCATAAGGGGATCGCAGGCCGACTCTAAAAGGGTGGACGGGTCGATGTGGGAGGAGCGTATCATCCTGGTGAGCTCCCTTGTGGTCAGCACCGCGTCGATGTCATGCCCGGCGTACTCCCCGTAAAACAGATCCATGTTCGCCTCGCCCTTTTTCGCCACGCATGGCATGACGGAAACCGTGTAAATGTCCTCCGGCGATCTGCCGATACTCTCTGCAAAGTAAGTCTTCATCACCGCGCCGAACATCTGCTGAGGCGACTTGGCCGTGGAGAGCTGCGGCAGCAGATGCTTAAACTTCGCCTTGGCAAAGCGCACCCAGCCCGGGCAGCAGGAGGTGAACATCGGCCGCGTCTTTGTCTCCCCCTTCTTAAAGCGCTCCAGAAACTCGCTGCCCTCCTCCATAATCGTAAGATCCGCAGAAAAGGCCGTGTCGAACACATAGTCGACGCCCATGCGCCGCAGTGCGTCCACGATTTTTCCAACCGGCGCGTCCTTTTGTTCAAGGCCAAAGGCCTCCCCCCAGGCCGCCTGCACCGCCGGAGCGATCTGAGCCACAACAACCCGGTTCGGGTCCGCGATGGCGGACCACACCCGCTCCGTGTCGTCCCGTTCCCGCAGAGCGCCCACCGGACAGTGGGTGATGCACTGGCCGCACAGGGAGCAGTCTACATCCAGAATGCGGTTGTTGTCCGCAACCCCCACCGTGGTTCTCGAGCCGGTTCCCACCACGTCCCAAATATGTAAGCCCTGAATTTTGTCGCACACCTGAATACAGCGCATGCACTTGACACACTTTCTGGAGTCCCGGATCAGCGGGAAATTCTTATCCCATGCCATCTCCTCGAAACGCTCCTTAAAGGGCAGATCAATGATATTCAGATCGTTCGCCAGCGTCTGCAGCGTACAGTTGCCGCTTCGGACGCAGGTTGCGCACTTGCAGTCGTGCTGGGAGAGAATCAGCTGCACGGTCTGTCTTCTGTGGGCCCGCACCTTCGGGCTGTTTGTATGGATGACCATATCCGGCTTGACCACGTTGTTGCAGGAGGTGATCAGCTTCTCCATCCCCTCCAGCTCCACCACGCATCCCCGGCAGGCCGCAATCTCATTGATGTCCTTCAGATAGCAGAGCTTCGGAATCGGCACACCGTTCATCTTTGCCGCCTCCATTATGGTAGTGCCCTCCGGTACGCTCAGTCTTTTTCCGTCTAAAGTAAATTCTACCATATCGTCTCTCTGCCTCCTTTGAAAATACCATAGCCGAAGTGGTCGCAGCGCAGACAGCGGCTCGCCTCCTGTCTTGCCTCCGCCGCGGTCATGCAGTTTTCCACGCCCTCGAAGTCGCAAACGCGCTCGCACGCCTCCCGCTCCGTCATATTCACCCTTCCGCACGGCGGGCGGTCGTCCAGACGCGCCTCGGGAATCTCCACATCGCAGGAAATCTCATGATGGTATCCCAGATACTCGTCAATGTTTGCGGCAACCACTTTTGCGGCCGCGATGGCCTTAATCACGGACGCAGGCCCGGACGCACAGTCTCCCCCCGCAAACACGCCCGGAATATTCTCAAAGCCGCCGTACTTCTCGGTGAAAATCTTTCCCCGCTGCACCGGCACTCCTGCCTCCTCAAAATGCTTGTACTCAATGTCCTGACCGATCGCAACAATGAGCGTCTGACACGGAATTAATATATCCTCCTCGCCGGTAGGCTTCACACTGGCGCGCCCGTCCTTAATTCGGCTGATCATCTGCGGCGTCACGTAAAGTCCCTTCACATGACCGCCGTCGTCCAGAGCGATTTTCGCCGGAGCCTTCAGCGTCAGCACCTCGATGCCCTCCGCCACGGCCCCCTCGATCTCTGCCGGAAGCGCGGTCATATCCGCCACTCTTCTGCGGTATACAATGGAAACTTTTTTCGCTCCCAGCCGTCTCGCCGTCCGCACCGCATCCATGGACACGTTGCCGCCGCCGACAACCGCCACCTCCTGACCGGTCAGATCCGGACCCTCGTCTTTTCCCACATCCCGCAGAAATTTCACCGCCGAAACGACGCCGGGAGCCTGCTCTCCCTCGATGCCCAGCTTCTTGTCGGTGCTTGCGCCGATGGTGATTAACACCGCATCGTACTCCTCCCGCAGACTCTGAATCGTCATATCCTGCCCGATCCGCTTTCCGAATTCCACCTTGACGCCGGTCTTTAAGATCGCGTCGATGTCCTCGTCCAGCCTCTCCTTCGGCAGCCGGTAATTGGGGATTCCATAGCGCAGCATTCCGCCCAGCTCCGGCAGCATCTCAAACACCGTCACCTGATGTCCCATTAGCTGCAGGAAATAAGCGGCGCTCAAGCCTCCCGGGCCTCCGCCCACAACGGCGACGCGCTTTCCGGTGGAGGCCGCACATGCAGGCGGGTCAACCTCCCCCGCCCAGTCCGCCGCCATGCGCTTCAAGCCGCGGATATTGACGGCGGAATCCACCATGTTTCTGCGGCATCTGGCCTCGCAGGGATGCTCGCATATATAGCCGCAGGTTGTCGGGAACGGGTTGTCCTTGCGGATCAGCCGGATTGCGTCCCCGTAACGCTCCTCGCCCACAAGCGCGATGTAGCCCGGAATATCCACATGGGCCGGACACAGCGCCACGCACGGCACCGGCTGCTTTACATGAGCCGCACACCGATCCCTCAAAATGTGCTCCTCATAGTCCTCCCTGCAGCCCTTTAAGCTCTTGTACACCATATTGGCCGCCTCGTAGCCGATGGCGCAGTCCGCAGAGTCCATGACGGAGACGGCCAGCTTTTCCATCTCCTCCAGCACCGAGAGCTCCGCCTCGTGGTTCATCACGTCGGTCAGCATGTTTTTAAGCTGCCAGAGTCCAACCCGGCAGGGCACGCACTTGCCGCATGTCTGGGCATGGCACAGCTCCAGAAACGCCCGCGTGATGTCCACCGGACACAGCCCCGGCGGGCTTGACTCAATCCGGCGCTCCAGATCCCGGTACAGCCCCTCGATAACCAACTGTGCCTGTCCCGGCGTTGGTATCTCCAATCTACTCATAAACGATTTTCCTCTCCTCTCATAACAACGGCAGCTGCCGCCTTTTTATCCGATATTTTCTTTGCAGCACCGTATATTATTGTAAAAGGAAACACAAAGAGATGCAAGAATAGATAAAAAATAGACAAGCCTGTTATTTTTCTGACAATAACAGGCCTGTCTATTCCTCACAGAGCCCAGAGCTCCCGCTTCAGACCCTTTTTCCAGCATAAGTAATTTACAAGAAGCGCCGCCCCGATGCCGATTGCCGTCCCCACAAGCACGTCCGTCGGGAAATGCACAAAGAGGTACAGTCTGGAAAAGGCGATCACCGCGGCCAGCACAACCGCCGGTATCCCGAGCCGTCTGTCGATGCACAAAAGAGACACCGCGCCGGCAAATCCGTTCATCGAGTGCCCCGACGGGAACGAATAGTCGGAAGGGGACGCCACAAGCAGCGCAACCGACGGGTCGATCCAGCAGGGGCGCTCCCTCGCAATTACATTCTTTAAAATCAGATTCCCCACGATAAAGGCAAGGGCCATCGCCATAAGCATCTGCAGCCCGCCCTTTCGGTACCGCTTCGGAATCAGCAGCAAAAGCCCCACCAGAATCCAGAAGATTCCGGCGTTTCCGATTGTCGATACAACGACCATGATTTTATCCAGGATCGGATTGTGTATGTCCTGTAAGGCATACAGCCATTCAAATTCCCACGCCATAGTTTTCCTTTCTGTCTCATCTTCATTATATTCTGCCCATTGCCCCTGTCAGTCCCGGCGGATTCGATCTGCGAAGAGGCCGCAGAGACCGCGGTGCTGACGGAGATCAGTATACCACAGTCCGAAGTGAAAGTCTATCCGCAAAGCTCCGGCATCTGAAAAACACAATGAACAGAGGCTTTACACCTGAGCACCTTATTGATATAATT
>CATJJD010000068.1 GCA_949740385.1 uncultured Lachnospiraceae bacterium | reverse complement strand
TTGTCCAGCACCGCCTGCATATGCTCAAAAAATTCATCCCGCCCCTGCACGGACTCCGTCTCAAACACGGCAAAATGCAGCGGGTAAATATTTCGCTCGTCCAGCGCATCCAGAAACAGCCCCATAACCGCCCCGTGAAAAATCTGTCTGCGGGCGCTGAAGGCGTTCTCCTTTTTCAGCTGCCCGTCCAGAAGGGCAATCTGCTGGTTCTGCCAGACTACCCGCTCCTCCTGTCTGTCAATATAGCTGCTCTGCCGGTTGATTTTGCGGGACATCATCATACTGATCAAAACAAGAATGGCAAGAATCAGCGACAGGACAATGACAATTGCATTTTTTGTCTCCAGCAGAATATTGTCCTCGAGAATAACCCGGTCGTAGGTTAAAAGACAGATCCGGTACTGCTCCCCGCGCCACCCGAATATCATGCCGGACGCCACAAAACGGTCGTCATCCAGATAGATAATCCGGTGGGCGACCTCGTTAACGTCCAGACTGTTCATAAATTCCGACGCGGACTCCGACGCGTAGTAAGTGCCCCGGTTCAGCCCCTTATACCGGTTGGTCTCCGTGACGCTCTTCACAAACAGAATCGAGTCGCCCCTGCTGAGTGTCCAGTACCGGCTGGCCGTAGAGTCCAGCGAGCGGATCACCTCCGTGATCTCCTCCTCGCTGGCCTCATCCCCGAGCCGCTTAATCTGCTCGAGAATAATGCGCACGTACCCGTCCTGCTCCCCGCCGTACAGCTCCAGAAAACGCTCCTCGTAATTCCCGAACTGATAAATGATAAAAATATCCGCCGCAATCGCAAACAGCACAATCGCCAGCGTTACCGCAAAAAAGTTAAATCTACGTTTCATAATTCACCGCTTTCCGTATTTTCTGCAGCAAACTGAGTGGTTTGCGCACTTCCTTCTTCAGCTCCTTCGCAAAGTCCTTTCCCTCCTCAGACAGCGTGCGGCTGCGCCAGGCGCTGTCCGTATTGATGCTGTTCACCACCCCCGCAAAGCGGAAGAAAAACACCAGAAAATTGAAAAACGGCAGCAGAAACACCACATACCACTGCCTGCGGTAATAGCGCTGCAGCCCGCGAAACTCCTTCAGAAAACCGACAACCGCAATATAGTACAAAATTCCGCTGACAATATACATCAGAAAAATAAGCCCCGTCGAAAACAGTATGATCTTCGGAGAGTAATTCATGCACATAAGGCAGATCAGGGCCAGATACCAGATCAGCCGCGGAAAAGCAAAGGTGTGGTCATACAAAAGCGTCCGCACCATAACGTTCGAAAACATTTTCCGCACCTTCAGATCCTTTTCCAGAAACTGGTGCGACACCTCAAGGCTTCCCCTCTGCCAGCGCTGCCTCTGGGTGTAGAGCCGGTTGATATTCTCGATCGGGTCCACACAGAATATGGCATTTTCGCAGATATGCACGCGGATGTGCTGCAGACAGCGCATCTGGAACGTAATGTTGGTGTCGCATATGGTGTCCGTATTGTAGAGCTGCGACTTAAGCACCGCCGATTTGCGGAAGGCCGAGAATGCCCCGGAGAGCGTGTAGATGGAATTGACCTCCGACGCATAGTTGCGCCCTGCCAGAAAGGCCTGCGCGTACTCCGCAAATTCCACCCTGCGCAGCAGCCTTGCAAAAAATCCCCGGTGCGCCTCCACCATCTCCGGAACCGTCAGAATCGAGCCTGTCATACAGTCCACGTTCTGGCAGGCCTCGAACTTCCTCACCATATTGCGTATGGCATTCGGCTCAAACCGCCCGTCGCTGTCCACATGAATAATATATTTCCCGTCCGCGTTAAACAGCGCAAGGTTCAGCGCCCGGGACTTTCCCTGCTTCGCGTTGAGCCACTGCATCAGAAGATCCGGGTACAGCTCCTGACATTTCGTGTACACCGAAAAAGAATCATCCCTCCCCTGATTGTTCACGAGAAAAATACGCATTTTTTCGTTGGGATAGTCGCTGTCATTGATGGACGCAATACACCCCTGCAGAGACTCCTGCGAATTATACACCGGTATAATCAGCGTAACCTCCGGGTAATACGTAAGCTCCGGGTACTTTTTCGGAAACAGCGTCTTCTTTATGAGAATAATGACGCTCCCCAGGGACGGCACAATCTCCATGACGAGAGGAATAATAATCCAGGCCGCCCAAAACAGTATCGAATTTAAAAAACGGTCAATGATTGTCATACCGGAAGCTTCCCACCTTCTGCTTAATAATCTGCGGTTTCGTAAACACATAAAAATACAGCACAACCGACAGCGCGTAAAACACCACGCGGCCCACAATGGAGTGGGCAATAAAATACATGTCCACGCCGCCGAAGTAAATCATCAGACAGATCACCGTGATGCGCAGCGCGTTGGCAAGCACCACCGCAATCACACCGATCACCCCCAGATAAAACCGCTCGTACACCGTGTAAACCCGGTAGAACATAAGCAGCGACAGGTAGGCAAAAATCTCGATAATGCCGGAGCACTCAAAGTCGATACGCAATGAGATTGCCCCGGCGGCCGACTCCACAAAGATCACGCCGTACTTGTAGTGGGCGCTGTATACATCCCCGATCTTCCCCGGAAGGCTCGCAAGGAGCGCCACAATCCTTGACAGGGGCTGCACCAGAAAAGGCTCCAGAAACACCAGCATCAGAATAAACGCCCCCGCTCCACCCACCAGGAAACGCCAGAAATTCAGTTTGCTCTTATTCAGCACCCGCAGCACACCCAGCCACAGGCAAAGTCCCGCCAGTCCCGCAATATATCTTATCATTCACTCACTCCGTTTTCTTTTCCATGCCCGGTTCGTCTCCTTACATACAGCGCAAACACCCCAAGAAGCAGCGTCGCCGAGCCGCTCACCGCGATTCCCTGCGTAAGGTAAGGCCGCGCAAACCTGATCACAGTGACATTGTCCCCCACATACGTCAGATGATTCCTCTCCCGAATCTCCTGGTTTGAGACAAAGCTGTCGTGAAACGCAATACCCGTATTCACATTGTCCCTGCCGCAGCTTATCGTGATAGCATCCGGCTCATAGCTTACGGTAAATGGCACAAGCTCCCGCCTCGGAAGCTCCCCGGGGCTTATATCCATCGCAAGCTCCAGCAGCTTTCCAACGCCCTCATCTCCTGTGAGCCCGTAGTAGTACGTGAGATTCAGTCCGATCACCACAATATTATCATTTTTCACAGTCCCGTAAAAGGGCAGATTCCATTCCAGATCATTGACCGTGCCCCACACCTCATCCAGCCCGTTGACATAGACCGTGTTCCACTCCCGGTAGCCGTCGGGAAACAGGTCCGTGTCCAAAATGCCGTTCTTCGTCACAAGATCCGGGTAGCCCTGCGAAAAAGAGACGCTGCTGCAGGTAGCGCCCAGAAATCCCCTGGTTCCGCCGTTTCGCTCCTCCGGAATTCCGTCCGCCGCGATAACAATCCGAACGCCGGACTCGCTCAGCCGAAGAATCATCTCCTCCGCCGCCGCTTTGTCGTCGAAGGTAAAGCCCGAAAGATAAACCAGCTCGTAACCGGACAGCTCCTCGTAGGTATAATCGTTCAGATTCCGCGAAAGCGTCTCCTCCATACACGGGAAATCACGGGCAATCTCCGCCGTGGCCGAGCCGATGGCAATGCCCCGGTACTCCGTGACCGTCCCCCAGCTGCCCTCCGCATCCAGCTTATAAAAGCGGTAGCTGTCGTTGCTGTTCACAAGCCGATACCCCGACTTCTCAGCCGCACCGTCCATCCGCTCCTCCATATAGTCTCCCGAATCTCTCACCGCACCGCTGCAGACGACAACCGTGTCGTTTCCCATCTCCAGGCACCGGTCAAACAGGTAGAGAAAGCTCCCCTCCGCCAGCGCCCGGTTCAGCTGCTCGTAATTATCCGTCAAGCTGCTGGTCTGCCGCGCCGCGCCGTAGCCGGTGGCCACGGGCTCTCCCTCCGCCGCCAGAAGCCACGCCCCGACGGCGTTTAACTCATGGCCGTCGATAAACGCCAGCCGCTGCCCGGTGGCGGCCTTCGCCTCCCCCAGAAGCGTCCGGTCGGCGTATCCCGCCAGTCGCTCCTCCGGAGCAGACTTCGCCCGATTGCCGCCGACAACCGGAAGCGACGGCAGCGCGTCCGCCGCAAGCAGCACGCAAAAGAGAACGACCCAGCCTTTTTTCAGCGTATCCCATGTTAAAAAGCAAAACAGAACCATAGCGGCCGCAATGGAGAGAAACCGGAGCATCCATTGCGGCCCTCCCGGCAGTCTCGCAAAAACAAGACCGGCCGTACTCGTAGTGCAGAGAAGAATAACCACAGCGGTCCAAAAGCCCGGCATGGACTTTCGCATGCTCAAAAATATCCCGAAAACTGCCAGAAAAAACAGCGCGAATCCGAAATAAAAGCCTCCGCCGTTCTCGAAAAGCCGGGCGAAGGGGTTCAGGGACTCCCATATGCTCTGGAAGAAATCCTCCGTCCGGCTGCTGATGTCGGCCGCCGCCGTGCCGCCGTTCAGAGACGGCACAAGCCATGCGCCGCTCAGCCCGAAGCCGAGAACCATCGCAATAAAAGCCTCCCCGCACCGCTTTATCGAGCCGTATATGATCGCGTCTGCAACAAAATAAATAAAAAAGGCGATCAGTATCATTCCAGCATAGTCAAAATGACACAGCGCCGTAAGCCCGAAGCAAAGCGCAAGCTTCGGCAGTGTCCCCCATTTCCTGTTTTTCAGATAATCGTAAGCCAGGTACATGAGAAGCGGCAGAATCACAATACAGAGGGCCCGTGGAAGATCCCCCTCCGCAAACAGCGCATAGAGATTCGCCGGCATAAAGAACCACAAAAAGCCCAAAAACGCCCCAACAAACGGGCGTTTCAGCTTAAAACCCACAAAAAGCCACACAATGGCTCCGGCAAAAAAGATAAACATCACAAACAGTGGAAATGCTCCCATGGGATTATCCCCGCCCAGAAACCGGCACACTGCCAGCACAAATGCAGGAACCGGCGCATCGTAGCGCATAAACTCCACCCCGTTGCACACAAGCCGGTCGTACATCGGCCACAGATCGCCCTCCATGATGGCATCGAAAAGGGCGCTGCCCCGGTAAAGATGGTACAGCGTATCGGTTCCGGACAGCCAGGCGCCGCTGCTTCTCACCACACATGCCAGAATATACGCCGCAAAGGCATAGAGAACGGGCATAACCGCGATCAGATAGTATGGCTGTTTTCTGCTCTTCAATGCCCGTTTCCTCCGATTTCTATACACCGGCCGCTGCCGCCTTCGCTCCGCGGC
>CATJJD010000067.1 GCA_949740385.1 uncultured Lachnospiraceae bacterium | reverse complement strand
GATACTGTGCTCCTGATAAAAATCCAGCTTCTCCTGATCACGGCCCAGCTCGCAGTGTATTGCGCCCACAAAAGCCTGATGCCACTGAATCTTTGAATCGTCGTTCGATACCATCCCCATGATGCAGCCCCCCTATTATCGTTATTATATTACAGATTTTTGTAAAAATCCAGCATCACTTTCCGGCTGCACACGTTCCAATCAGCCGTTGCGATTTGAGTCACTGTGGATTATAACAGAGTTATCATAACCACCTGGTCGGGAAACGCGATAGCTGCGCAGCGGGAAGAAAAGTTTTACACGACAGACGATATTTACACTCTGCCGGACGGAACTGATTAAAACGAAGGAAACTGCGAAGTGCTGGCCGTACCCTTTTTGTTGTCCTGCACCTATATCAAGCATAATCACTACGAAATATTGTAAATGGAAAGTATATGAGACCAATAACCAAAATATGCTTAAAACACTAACAATTCAATATTGCCAAGGTGGAAAACACCTGAAATATTTAATATAGAGAAGTTATAGGATTACATAGTTTTAGAGTCCGAAAACGGTAAACAATTGAGCGGAGGCTCTATTGTAGACATAGATACAAAACATTGAGGGATACAATTTGCCGTTTTTTGATAACAGGCATTGCCGTATGCCTCATGATGCGTTTGCATATTCGTATCAACCGGCGGCAATGGAATACCACTTTGGTTGTCGTATCTAAGCGTTTTTTGCGTCCAAAATCCGGAAGAAGGCATCATAAGGTTCATCTGTTTTTTACTGACTGAGCCATTTGTATTGACAAAGAAATTTGGCGGAGTGTCAGGTCTTATTTTTTGATAAAAATGTAATAGTGGATTTAAGCAGAAATAGCGGAAGTGAAACAGCCTCTTTAAGAGCACGAGGTATTTGGGAGGAGTAACTGCTAATTTCTCTCTCAGTGTGCAACAATCAAATATCGCTGCTGTTACAGAATGTTTTCGTCTGGCTGCTGATGCGGTCAGCATCCTTATACTCCGGGAACTATATTTTTCATCTATCTGTGCATCCGATTGATTGTCCGGATTCTGTCCTCATCCAACTGATCTCTGAACATCGATAACCGGTACAGCTCCGCATAAAGTTTTTCCGGGCAGATTGAAAACTGAATAAAAAGATACCCGGAACCTCCGCAAGATTGCGATGCACGTCACCAACAAGTTTGTCACTTCGGCGGTGAATACCAACTGCCAGAACGGGACGGCGACGTGGTGCCACTTTGACGAGTTTCACATCGTGACATCGCCGTGATTGAGAAAATGTGATCTCCCTGTACGCCATGGCATGAGCACCCGGGATATCCATGACCAGCTGCAGGAGCTTTACAGCATCGAAAGGTTCGCTGAAATGGTCAGCAAGATCACAGACAAGATCCTGCCGGAAGCAAAAGAATGGCAGAGCCGCCCCCTGAACCCGGTCTGCCCGTTTGTGTTTATGGACTGCATCCATTACAGAGTCCGGGAGGACGGCCGGAATGCTTATCCGGAAAGATCACATCCCATAGAGAAAAATTTTTACAGCCTCGGGCTATCCCAGGCTGCCCAAGACAAAAATAATGCGAGAGGCTGCGCAGCCTGACGCTACGCCGCCTCTCGTTTAAAATGTTTTCTTACGTCACCGCCCATTATCCGCGGGACTCCTTTTTTGCGTACATCTCTTCGTAATACTGCCTGTAATCACCGGAAGTCACGCGCTCCAGCCACGCCTCATTTTCCAGATACCAGTCAATGGTAAACACGATCCCCTCCTCAAAGGAAGTCTGCGGGTACCATCCCAATTCCTTCCGGATCTTGTCCGAGTCTATTCCGTACCGGCGGTCGTGGCCCAGGCGGTCCTGCACATGCACAATCAGCTCCTCGGAAATCTGATCGTCCGCCAGCCTCTCACGCAGACGCTCAATAATCGTCTTTACAATATAAATATTCGTCTTCTCATTGTGACCGCCGATGTTGTAAACCTCGCCGATTCGCCCGCGCTTTGCCACCAGATCAATGGCGCTGCAGTGATCCTCCACATAGAGCCAGTCGCGAATCTGCATTCCGTCGCCGTACACCGGAAGCTGCCTGTGCTGCTTTACATTGTTTATCATAAGCGGAATCAGCTTCTCCGGGAACTGATATCTGCCGTAGTTATTGCTGCATCTGGTAATATTTACCGGCATACCGTAAGTATCGTAAAACGCCTTTACAAAATGATCCGCCCCCGCCTTGCTGGAGCTGTACGGGCTGTGTGGCTGAATCGGGGTCGACTCCGTAAAATAGCCTTCCGGGCCGAGTGCGCCGTAAACTTCGTCCGTGCTCACCTGCACATACTTCTTTCCCACTTTCCACTCATTTGCCGCATCGTCGTACCAGGCTTCCTTCGCCCGCTGCAGAAGGTTCACCGTCCCCATCACATTGGTCCGCACAAAAATTTCCGGATTTGAAATGCTTCGGTCCACATGGCTCTCCGCCGCAAAATTGATCACGCAGTCAAAGTCATATTTCCGAAACAGCTCGGATACCAGCTCTTTATCGCAAATGTCGCCCTTTACAAACACATGCTTGGAATCCTCCATCGCCTCCTTCAGATTTTCCAGATTGCCCGCATAGGTCAGGCTGTCCAGATTGACAAGCCGGATGTCGTCATGCTTTTTCAGCATATAGTGGATGAAATTGCTGCCGATAAAGCCGGCGCCTCCGGTAATTAAATAAGTTTTCATATGTAATCCTTCCTGTTTTGCAAATTTGTGCTTTTTCTTTGCAGAAGACGGTCTGTGTTATAAACGATCGTACACGCAAGTATCTTCCGCAATGACAATTATAGCTCCATATGACAAAAAAAGCAATTACCTGCGTAGGAAAGTTTGTTTACGAAAATTCATACAACAGGGAATGAATCTGCATGCGGTGATTATGCGTCTTTTTGAAATCCAAATCTCAGCATTTCAACAGAGCCTTTCCCCTGAAAAATAAAATACAATGCATGAATCCCTTCCACATCAATGCGCGTTTCATTTTCAATCCAGCATTCCGACGGCTGAATCGTAATTTCGCCCAAAATATCGCCCGGACGGTTACATACGAGAAACCTGCCGCTTCCCCTGCCCCTCGTCACTAAATAAATATTCATCTTCCCTTCAAAATCAAAATATTTATAGCCGAGCAATGTATGATTGCGAATCTGTGTAATAAACCTTTCTTCTCCTTCATGTGTAATATACGGCTTCTTCTGACTGCTTTTTCCGTTCCCGACATGCGGCATCCTTCCGTCTGTCAGATTACATGCGATGACTGCCGGATAAACCCCTTCTGCTGCAAGTGCGCCCTGATTTAATCCACAGGAAGTCATTTTCACCTGCGGAACAGAACCGTCTTCACATATCCGGATTCTTTCAGCACATCCCTGTCTGGAATTACTGCTCATATGTGTATGACGATGATAAAAAATATACCATGTTCCATTGATACGCTCAATACTTCCATGATTGTTCCCGGTTGCCGCAACTCTGTCTTTTTCTTTCCGTCCATTGATTCCAATATCTCCATTTGATATGATTACACCTCCATATCGGAAATCTCTGTCAGGATATTTGCTTGTTGCGTAACACAGCTCATGATTTGCCGATGAAGAATAAATAAAATAATAAGTATCGTCAATTTTACGAATCGAGCTGGCCTCAAAAAATGCATGATTCTCAAATCCGCTTCCGACGGCGTCCATTTCGCATGGAATTATCCGCTTCGGCGGCTCCTTCACCGTCAGCATATCCGGCTCCAGCTCAACGACGTTTGCCCCCATAATTCCCGGATCTTTCGAATGGATTTCCGCATCCGTTTTTTTCGGAAACATCTGCTTCATTATTCTATGATACATTTTCTGAACCATTCTGTTTTTTACCGGTTTCATCGGCAATGCCCAGCCATAGTACAGATAAATTCTCCCCTTATCATTGAGTACCCCCGGATCAAAAGAAAGATAATCCAGCATGAGTCTCCCATCCGGGTAATGCACATCTCCATAATACTGATATTCCCCTGCCGGTGTATCGCATACAGCTACGGAAATCGGACCATCAAATCCACCTTTTCCTGCAAATGCTGAAAGAGCATAATACAAATAGTATCGTCCGTCTGTTCCCTGTACAACATCCGGAGCATAAAGATATTTCCTTTCCCCTGCCCCTTTCACGATTTCTTTACTATGCGGATCTTTGGACGACTGATAAATCGTGCCTTCGCATTTCCATTCTGTCAGATCATGTACATCCGCCGAGTACACCACGTAATCCAGTTCACAAAAGGTCTCGCCGCCCTCCCGGTCATGGGAACCATAAATATAAACTCTGTCGCCGAACACATGCGGTTCTCCATCCGGAATATATTCATTTAACGGTAAATATGGGTTATAGACCTGTATCATACATTTGTCCCTTTCATTCTTCTTAATGTTTTAATCCGTTAAGTCCATTAGCAATAATATGTAATGTTTCCAAAATATTCATACCATTTGTCAATAATTTCTCTGCTATTTGCTTCAATAAATACCAATATTTTTCTTAAATCCTTTGGAGGAATCTGCGAATTATTATTACACACCAACGTTTTTCCTCTTTTCGTTATCCATACT
>CATJJD010000066.1 GCA_949740385.1 uncultured Lachnospiraceae bacterium | reverse complement strand
CTTTGCGGCTTCCATCCCGTATCTCTGTTTCAAGCGGCTGGAAAAGCAGAGTGTGGTGGAACGGCTTCGGATGGAATGACAGTTTTTTGACAGGTTTTTACATTTTTTATAATTTTCTCCTTGACATTTCAGCTACTGTATCGTTTATGATACGATACATGAAGCTTAAAAACAGCACATGAAGGAGAAATGTATGAGTTACAGTGGTTACGATCTCGCCGTGATTTTCTTCGCCTATTCCTTTCTGGCGTGGCTGGCGGAGACGGCGGTTGCAACGTTAAAGGAGAAAAATTTCAGAAACCGCGGATTTGCGTCGGGCCCGTTCTGTTTTATCTACGGGTTCACCGCCGTGATTCTGACGGTCTTTCTGCAGGAGCTGCGGAGCAGTCTGTTCTTCCTGTTTCTGGGAAGCGCGGTGATCGCGACGGTTGTGGAGTGGATTACCGGAAAGACGCTGGAGCGGCTAAAGCAGAAGAAGTGGTGGGATTACTCGAAAAAGCGGTGGAATTTTGACGGCTATATCTGTCTGCAGTACTCTCTGCTCTGGGGCGCTCTCGGCGTCGCAGGCGTAATGTACGTGAACGGCTTTCTCTTTGGCGTGTACCGTCTTCTGCCGCAGGCTCTGGGACACGCGGCTGTGTGGGCGCTTGTGGCAGTGGGGCTTGTGGACTTTTTAAGCTCGCTTTTGTCCCTGTATCATATGGAAGAAAGGCTGCCGCAGCTGTTTCGCTGGAGCGGGCGGTTGCAGCGCTTCACGTATCGGCTGGCGGAGAAAATATCCTCACAGATTGTGAACCGAATCGGAAGATCCTACCCCGCTGTGGCGCAGACCGGGCGGGAGGAGAGAGCGGAGGCCGCGGAGCGCTGCGGTATTGCGCAGATCTTCTGGCTGTTTGTGATCGGCGCGTTTCTCGGGGATATTGTGGAGACAATTTTCTGCCGGATTACGGAGGGGGTGTGGATGAGCCGCAGCAGTCTGGTGTGGGGGCCCTTCAGCGTTGTCTGGGGGCTGGCCATCGCCCTTGCGACGCTGCTTCTGTACCGGGACCGGGATAAGCCGGAGCACAACATTTTCGGGATCGGAGTGCTGCTGGGCGGCGCTTACGAGTACATATGCAGCGTCTTTACGGAGCTGGTGTTCGGGAAAGTGTTCTGGGACTACAGCGCGATGCCGTTCAACCTGGGGGGCAGAATCAATCTTTTGTACTGCCTGTTCTGGGGCGTGGCTGCGGTGGTCTGGATCAGAGGGCTGTACCCGAGGATGGCTGCAGTGATTGATGCGCTGTTAAAAAGGTCAGGGCGGGCGCTGACTGCGGCTGCAGCCATTTTTATGGCGGCCAACATCTGTGTCTCCATGATGGCGCTGATCCGCTACGAGACCCGGGGAAACGGCCTTGAGGCGACAAAACGGTGGGAGCAGATTATGGACGAGCGTTTTGACGACAGGCGGATGGAGCGGATCTATCCCAGGGCCAAAAAGCAGTGACAGGTATTTTCAGTACAGCCGTCACCGGGAGGTCCGGATTATTTGGGGGAGAATATATCGCACAGCATCACGTCCACGCGGAAAACGTCGTTTTCCGCAGCGGCGCGAAAGTATCCGTTCTGGCGCTTTGCGGCAGCTTTCATGCTGATCATGCCGACGCCGTGTCCGTCTCCGGATTTTGTGGTGGAAAAGATTTGGCGTCTGGTCTGTGCGCTGCTGCAGCGGTTTTCGATTCGCAGAAGCAGATTGTTTTTCTGAGGGATTGCCGTCAGTCGGACAAAGGCGTCCGGGCATCCGCTGCAGCCCTCCATGGCGTTTTGCAGCGCGTTGGAGAGAATACAGCTGATGTCTGCATGAACCTCCTCGCGGATTGCCGGGATGGAGGCCGTTACCGTAAAGGGGATGCCCTGCTGCAGAAACTGATCCGCATACCAGCCGATGGTGATGTTGGCCACGTAGTCCGCACATCAGGCGGAAATCTTAAGTGCCGCCACGGTATTTCCCAGATCCGCCAGATACCGGGTTGCCTCCTCAATCTGCCCGCCGGAAATCATGGCGCCCAGGGTGCGGAAATAAAACTGCATGTCGTGCTTTATGGTCCGCAGCGACATGTCCCGCTGCACGATGCTCTCGTACTGCTGTCTGGAATACTCCGCAAGAAGCTGCGAGGTGGCGGCCTCCACTTTGATGTCGGACTTGTGCCGGGCCACCTGCTCCATCGTCTCCATAAGCACCTGAACAGAGAAAATCGACAGCGCGATGCATGTTAAAAACTGCGGCGGAAGATTTACCTGCAGAAACACCGACCATTGGGGATTCAGGGGCATTATCATCAGCAGGTATTTCATATAGTCCAGATAGTACCCGGTCAGAAGCGTCAGGACGGCCAGGGAAAATCCCGAAAATTTCTTCGGCTGCTGCCGCAGATTGCCTCTGGCCCAGAATACCGTAAAGAAGAAACCGCATATCATAAAAAACGGCCGGGTGATGTTAAAGTTAAAGAGGCCGGCGGCAGCCGGTGCCGTGGCGGCCGCGTATACAAGGCCGCCACGGCAGAATCCACCGGGCGGCTTTCCCCAGTTTCCAGCCCAGTACGCAGAGAGAAAACCAGGCTGTAAACTGAATGATGGGGTCGAGATAAAAAAAGGTCCAGTCGATCAGCGCGGAGAGCGTGAAGGAGTAATGAAAAATCGGCCAGAAAATCCAGTTCTGCGAATTTAAAAAAAGGACCAAAACGACGGCAAGAAGCAGCATACACAGGTTATTCCGAAACGGAAGATCCCGGTACAGGACAAGCATGATAAAGGACAGCAGAACCGTCAGAATCGCAAAAAAGCTGATTCCCATAATCGGTGTGCTCCTGTAAAACAGATCCAGATTCAGGTCGCTTACCGTTCCGATGCGTATTTCACGCAAAATTCCCAGCTCCAGAAGAAAGAGCGGGGAGGAGCTGTAGATGAGAGTAATTTCTTTTCCGCTGTCCTCCGGCGAAAGAAGGACCTGGTTGATATGCTGAGAGGAGCGGTAGACAAAGTCCTTCGCGTCCGGCGGCGCGCCGTGCCGGTAGCGAAGTCTGCCGCCGATTCGGACCTCCACGGACTGTTCTATGGTGACGAACTCAAGCGCGAAAGATTCGCCGATCTGTTCCGGCAATGTGGAGACAAACCGGATCTCCCTTGTCTTTTCTGGTAAAAACAGCACGTTCGGCAGGGTGAGAGTCCCCTTTTCCCCGGTGTCTGTCGTGTACTCCCACTCACAGTCAAAGGTCTGCACGGTGCTGGTGATTTCCGGCAGTCCGTACCGCAGTACTCCGGCAATAAACGCCGCAAAAAAAGCTGCCGCAGCCAGAAGCGGCAAGGCAAATTTCATCCATTTCATAAATAATTCTCCGTTATGCAGTGAAAATATGTTTCCCGAAGCAGCGTTCGCTCCCGCACCCGAATGGGCGCACTGGCGTCGTTTTCCATGGGAAAGCCGTCCTGTGCCGGGAAAATGCGTTTCATTCCGGCAGGATAGCTCTGGCGGCGCAGGAGACCGTCTGCAGTCATCACGGATTGTAATGTGAGCATCCGGTTCCTCCCTGTCATTACCGTGTGTCAGAAAATAATTTTAACATGTTCTAAAATAAATGTCGAGTCATACCGTTTATGGTTTGCCTTTTGAAAAAAGTGGTTGACATTGTAGAGAAAAAAGGTGTATATTGTTGAGAATCAGGCTGTTTTTTGATGCAGGTCGGGAAGACTACTAATATAGGAGGAAACGGAATGGGTGAAGTACGACAGGAAAACAAAATGGGCGTTATGTCCGAAGGCAAGCTTTTGATGAATATGTCTCTGCCGATGATGATTTCGATGCTTGTGCAGGCGCTGTACAACATTGTGGACAGTATATTTGTGTCTCAGGTGAGCGAGAATGCGCTGACGGCGGTGTCGATGGCATTTCCGCTGCAGACGCTTCTGATCGCGGTAGGAGCGGGAACCGGCGTGGGCGTGAATTCCCTGCTGTCCAGATCGCTGGGAGAGAAGAAGTTTGACCGGGCGAACCGGACGGCGATGAACGGAATATTTGTCTATATGGTCAGCTATGCCGTGTCGGCCATTGTGGGACTTGTGGCGGTGCGGCCGTTTTATGCGAGCCAGATCAAGAATGCGCCGGCGGAGATTATGGACATGGGCGTGCAGTATCTGACCATAGTCATGGTGCTGTCGTTCGGTCTGTACGCGCAGTTTATTTTTGAGCGTATCCTGCAGGCCACCGGGCGGACATTTTTTTCGATGGTGGCGCAGCTTGTGGGAGCGGTCGTCAATATTATACTGGACCCGGTGTTTATTTTCGGTTTTAAGATGGGGATTACCGGTGCGGCCATTGCAACTGTTCTGGGGCAGGTGTGCGGCGGCGCAATCGCGATGATCTACAATCTGAAAAAGAACGAGGATGTGCACATCAGCTTTAAGGGCTTTCGGCCGGACAGAGAGATTATCGGCGGTATTTACCGGGTTGGCGTGCCTTCTATTATTATGCAGTCCATCGGGTCGGTTATGACCTACGGCTTTAATATGATACTCAAGGAATTTTCTTCTACCGCGGTGGCGGTGTTCGGCGCTTACTTTAAGCTGCAGAGCTTTTTCTTTATGCCGGTGTTCGGCCTAAACAACGGCATTATCCCGATTGTGGCCTACAACTACGGCGCGCGGATGAAAAAGCGCATGACCACGACGGTGAAATGGGGTTATCTGGTGGCGCTTTGCTTTATGGTGGCGGGCTTTGTGGTCTTTATGATTATGCCGCAGAGGCTTTTGTCTCTGTTCAATCCCACCGGGGAGATGCTCTCCATCGGCGTACCGGCCCTGCGCATTATCAGCATCAGCTTCCTGATGGCCTGGTACTCCATCGTGACCGGCTCCACGTTTCAGGCTCTCGGAAACGGCATGTACAGCCTGTATGTGTCGGTGGCCCGCCAGCTTGTGGTGCTGCTTCCGGCGGCGTATATTTTCGCCCGGGTGGGAGGACTGGATCTGATCTGGTGGAGCTTTCCGGTGGCGGAGGTCATGGGATGCACGATCTCTGCAATCTGTTATGCGCGCATGCATAAGAAGGTGATTGCCGTTTTGCCGGATGCGGTCTGAGAGCGGTTGTTTAACGCTGGACAACGGCGGCGGAATCGTATATAATGTGTGATTGAAAATGATGCGTGAGGAAAAAGGGAAAGGCGTGGTGAAAGATGGACATCGTATGTTTGGATTTGGAGGGCGTGCTGGTTCCGGAAATCTGGATTGCGTTCGCACACAAAACCGGAATTTTGGAGCTGGAGAGGACGACGAGAGACGAGCCGGATTACGATAAGCTTATGAGCTACCGGCTTGCGATACTGAAGGAGCACGGGCTTGGGCTTAAGGAGATTCAGGAGACGATTGCGGAGATTGAACCGCTGCCGGGGGCAGGGGAATTTCTGGACAGGCTGCGGGCGATCGCTCAGGTGATTATTATAAGCGACACTTTTTCTCAGTTTGCGGGCCCTCTGATGGAGAAGCTTGGCTATCCGACGATCTTTTGCAATTCCCTTGAAGTGGGGGAGGACGGCGCCGTTGAGGGCTACCGGATGCGCTGCGAGAAGTCAAAATACACCACGGTCAGAGCGCTGCAGTCCATCGGCTACGGGACCGTCGCCTGCGGGGACAGCCACAATGACATCGCCATGATACAGGCGTCCCGTGCGGGCTTTCTGTTTCGGAGCACGGAGCAGATTAAAGCGGAATATCCGGACATTCCTGCTTTTGAGGAGTACACAGAGCTGTTTGATGCGATACGAGAGGTGCTTGCATAGATGAATCGTTATATCAATCCGGATTCCGACGGCAGATTCTACGGACTGCAGGATATTGTGGAGGCGGACTGCCACGACTGTGCGGGCTGTTCGCAGTGCTGCGAGGGGATGGGGGATACGATTCTCCTTGACCCGTTTGATCTCTACCAGATTCAGAAGCACGGCAAGGTTACCTTTGACCATCTCATGACCCACGGCATGATCGCGCTGACGATGCGGGGCGGGATGATTCTGCCGCACATACTTATGACGGACGACACGGACTGCTGCCCGTTTTTAAGCGACGAGGGGCGCTGCAGCATCCACCCGTACCGCCCGGGAATATGCCGGCTGTTTCCGCTGGGGCGAGACTTTCAGGGGGACGAGCTTTTGTACATTCTGCTGGAAAAGGCATGCGCCCGCACAGAGCGCACCGGAGTGCAGGTGGGAGAGTGGTTTGATGTGGAGCAGGTGGAGGCGTACCACGCCTTTGTGAGAGACTGGCATGATTTCCGAAGACAGATGGGCGAGGTGCTTGCCGGCGCGGCGGAGCATCAGGCACAGGAGCTGTCGCTTCGCCTGATGCAGAATTTCTTTGTGGCCGGCTATGATACCGAAAAGGATTTCTACCCGCAGTACGAGAAGCTTGCGGGACGGTTCCGCAGGGCTTTTGCGGGAATGTACCGCGACGAATCAGCGCATCTTTAGGGTGCGCAGGTAAGCCTTCTGTTCGTCGGTGATGCGGCGGCTCTCCACTGCCTTCTGGATTGTTTTGTTGTGTGTCCACAGTGGGAGCCGTTTCTGCTCGATGTACGGCAGCGCTGCCTCGTACTGCTTGGCCAGGGCGGTGGCGAAATACCAGGCCACCATCATATTAATGTAGTACTCCCCGCAGCAGCAGGCTGCGGCCTGACTTAAACAGTGTTCTTCAAAGTGCTCGTCCAGATAGTGGCGCATCAGCGTGCCGATTCCGTACCGTATGCTGTAGACGTCGTCGGAGGCAAGCCATTCTGCGACGGCGGACTTAAGCTCATCGGTGTGGCCGGCAAACACCTTCGGGGACATCATGTCGCAGGTGGCCCAGTTGTCGATGTACGGCAGAAACCGGTTTACAGCCTTAAGGCACTGGTCGTAATCTTTGATTCCCTCAATTAAAAATGCGTGCAGATTGTTCTCGTCGTAGTACCGGTGAGGCAGATCTGCCAGAAACGCTTCGATCTCTGCCTGTACGGCGGGATCTTTTTTTGCGCCCCGAAGCAGCTCTTTTGCGCAGCCCCGGAGCGCGGGAGTGCGCACGCCCAGAATCAGGTCGGGGTTTACGGTGGGAATGAGCCGGCTGTGAAATGCCCGGTAGTCGGCGTCGGCCAGCTGCTGCAGATGCGCTCGGATGGATTCTGTCATGGCGGTCTCCTTGTTTTGGTCGGTCGTGTGGTCTCTGTGGTTTTGCTTTAACATCGGAGTGCGGAAAATGCAAGTGTTCGTTCAGCACCGAAATCTGTATTGTCCTGTCAAATGCATTGGATAATGCAGGCGCGTTCAAAAAAGGGACCCTGCTGATCATTCCACAGCATCCAGAAAGCAGTCCACAGCAAATGGATTAAAATGCTGCTTTCTACAGCCGATACGTTTTTTGGCTGATCATCATATCCGTCTTAATATCACCCCAGGCAGCAGCATATTGCCTGGCAGGGGCCCTGAAAGCGGGCTGACGGCCAGATGAATCGGAAGAAGAAACAGGAAATAGAAAGAGAACACTGAAATCCGGCTGACATACTGGAAAATCAGATTTATGGAGGAGGAAATAAGGTTGATGTCAGGAGATTACTCTGAAAATTTGAAGAAATTTCATGCTGCTGATGGGATAAAAGCGATTGCGCTTTATAGTATCTGTATATTGATTTTATTTGTACAGGGTTTTACATATACAACTAATTTGAGAGTGGATATTCTGAATAAATTGCAAATTGCAGTTCCCCTTTTTCTTCTTATAATTGGGATTGCATTTATCATTTTATCCAAAGACAGGTTATGTACTATCGGACTAAATAAGACAAAACTTCTTCAAAGCATACTCTCAGGCGCGGCATTAGCTATTTGTTTCCTGATAGGAATGGCTATTTATTTTCAGGTTAAAAAAGGT
>CATJJD010000065.1 GCA_949740385.1 uncultured Lachnospiraceae bacterium | reverse complement strand
TTTACGGATAATGACCTGGAAGCGCTCTTTGCCATATTGAAGGACGAGAAGGTCAACACGTTTCTGCCCTGGTTCCCGCTAAAAAGCATGGAGGAAGCCCAGGCCTTTTATGAAAGCGTATATCTTGCAAAATACCGAATGCCGCAGGCATACGCTTACGCGCTGTGCCGCAAAGAGGACAACACGCCCGTCGGCTATGTAAATGTTGAAACAGACGACAGCCACGATATGGGCTACGCCATTCTGCCGGAGTTTCAGGGCCGCGGGTATGTCACAGAAGCCGCATCCGCCGTCATCGCACAGGTAAAAAAGGACGGCATTCCCTACATCACCGCCACACACGATGTCAAAAATCCAAAAAGCGGCGGCGTTATGCAGCGGCTTGGCATGCACTACCAGTACTCCTACGAGGAACAGTGGCAGCCAAAAGATATTCCGGTCATATTCCGCATGTATCAGCTGAACTTTGACAAAAACGACCACAGCGTTTACAGAAAGTACCAGGAGCTTTACCCTGTACACTTTATTGAGACGTAATGTTTCAATATCTTTTATATAAGTCTCCCCGATTTCCCACATCTATCACATAAACGGTCAGCTTTCCCTGTTTTTTCAAGCCGATCAGCCATACCGGCAACTCTTTCCCGCCCCCCGCGCCTCCCTGAAAACAGCAAATCCCCATTTCTACGACCATAAAATGACCATAAAAAAGAAAGTATTGAAACAGCTTTCTCTTTCAATACTTTCTCTGCATTACTTTCCCTGTTGTAATTATTTCGCATAATCGATCACGCGCGATTCACGGATCACATTTACCTTGATCTGACCCGGATATTCCAGCTCCGACTCAATCTGTTTGGATACGTCGCGAGCCAGCAGAACCATATCTGCATCACTGATCTGTTCAGGAACAACCATAACCCGAATCTCTCTTCCTGCCTGAATCGCAAAAGATTTCTCTACACCCTTATAACCATTTGTAATATCCTCTAACTGCTTTAACCGATTGGAGTATGTCTCCAGAGTCTCTCTTCTCGCCCCCGGTCTTGCCGCGCTGATCGTATCCGCCGCCTGAACCAGACACGCAATCAGAGTATCCGGCTCCGCATCTCCGTGGTGGGACTCCACCGCATTGATCACGAGAGCGGACTCTCTGTACTTTCTGCACAGCTCAACGCCCAGCTGAATATGGGAATCTTCCACGTCATGATCGACGGCCTTGCCGATCTCATGTAATAATCCGGCGCGCTTCGCCATTCGCACGTCCTCGCCGATTTCGGCCGCGAGAAGTCCGGTGAGCTGCGCAACCTCAATCGAATGCTTGAGCGCATTCTGCCCGTAGCTTGTCCGAAATTTCATCTTGCCCAGAAGACGGATCAGCTCCGAATGAATTCCGTGTATTCCGACTTCCAGTACCGCAGCCTCTCCTTCCTCGCGAATCATCGTCTCAACTTCACGCTGCGCCTTCTCCACCATCTCCTCAATGCGGGCCGGGTGGATTCTGCCGTCCACAATCAGCTTCTCAAGAGCAATTCTTGCGACTTCCCTGCGAATCGGGTCGAAGCTTGAAAGAATAACCGCCTCCGGCGTGTCGTCAATAATCAGATCCACGCCCGGCATCGTCTCGAGAGTGCGGATATTGCGGCCCTCCCGCCCGATAATGCGGCCCTTCATCTCATCGTTCGGAAGCTGTACAACCGAAATCGTCGTCTCCGCAACGTGATCCGCGGCACATTTCTGAATCGCAGTCACAACAAAGTCCTTCGCTTTCTTCGCCACTTCCTCCTTCGCCTGATGCTCCATCTCCCTGATCATCTTGGCTGTGTCAAGCTTTACATCTTCTTCAATGGTTTTTAAGAGGTATTCTTTTGCCTGTTCAGAGGTTAATCCAGAGATTCTCTCCAGTTCCTGTAAGCGCTGCTCATTCAGCCTTGCTATCTCCACCTTCTGCCGCTTCAGTTCCTCTTCCCTGGCATTGAAGCTGACTTCGCGCTTCTCGATTGCCTCCAGCTTTCTGTCCAGATTCTCTTCCTTCTGGACAATTCTGCGCTCATTGCGTCCGATCTCGTTTCTGCGTTCCTTAATCTCCCTGTCGAGCTCATTTTTGGACTTAATCGTCTCTTCCTTGATCTCGATCATCGCTTCACGCTTCTTTTCCTCTGCGGTCTTGACGGCCTCGTCGATAATACTGCGGGCCTTCTCCTCCGCATTGCCAAGCTTCGTGCTGGCGAGCTTCTTATGGTACGCATCCGAGATGAACCAGACGGCAGCTGCAGTCACAATCAGAGTGATAACAACAGCGATGGCTACTTCCATCATTACAGGAGCACCTCCTTTATTTAATTTTCATTGTACATATAACAAAAAGAAAACCCTTTCCATGTCATAATTAACAACGTATTAATTCTATCCTTTTTGCTCAAATCTGTCAAGCAATATACCGAAAGGTTTGTTAATTTTTGTGTTAATTACTCCGTATACAATGAAAATTCCCACGCTTTCATCTCCCGCAGGATGTCGCTCTGCCGAAATCCTCTGCGCGCCAGATACTGGCAGGTTCTGCGAAATTCCGCCTGGCTCCCCTCTCCCGGCACGTAACGCCTCTTTGCAAGCAGCGCCCGTATCTTCTCCCCCTCATCCGCGTCGTACTCCTCGTCCAGCGCAAGCTCGGCCACCTCAGGCGCCACGCCAAGCTCCGCAAGCTTCCTGCTCAGACACTGTCTGCTGAGCTTTTGCTGCCGGTTTCTTACGTAGGCGCTGGCGTAGCGCTGATCGTCAATGTAGTGGAAGCTCTTCACGTAAGCCACTGCAATGTCGATGCAGACAGGGGGATAGCCGCCCTGCCGCAGCTTCTCTCTGAGCTGGTATTCCGTGCGGTCCGTCTGCACCAGAAGGTGCATGGCGCGCCTTATGGCGCGCTTTCCCACCACTTCGTTAAGCAGTCTCTCGTACTCCTCTGCGGACAGTGACGCCTCCGGTTCGATACCTGCCGCCCTGGCCTCGCCTCGATAGAGCACAAGCTCCTCCCCGTTGTCAAAGCGGACCTTCAGTCTGCCCTTCTCCCTTTGCTCACACGCCGTCACCCGAATCATTTACCGTCTTTCCTTTCTTTGCCGGTCTGCCCCTTTTGGGCTTTGTCACGGCTTTCTCACTCATCCTCCGCAAGGTCAGAAGGATCGTCTTCCGACGGCTTTGCCCCGGCAGCCGCCTCCTCCTGCGCCTTCGCGAAATAGTGCTCCCGCACCTTCGTCTCGATGGTTTTCATAAACTCCGGGTTCTCCCGCAGGTAGGTCTTTGCGTTCTCGCGCCCCTGTCCAATCTTGTCGCCCCCGCAGGCGTACCAGGCGCCGGACTTGCTTATAATCCCCACGTTGGCCGCCAGATCCAGGATGTCGCCCTCCTTCGAGATTCCCTGTCCGAACATAATATCGAACTCCGCCTCCTTGAAGGGCGGCGCCACCTTGTTCTTGACAACCTTGACTCTCGTGTGGTTTCCGATCACTTCCCCCGCCTGCTTTAAGGACTCGATGCGGCGCACATCCAGGCGGACGGAGGAGTAAAACTTCAGCGCCCGGCCGCCGGTGGTCGTCTCCGGATTGCCGAACATGACGCCCACCTTCTCTCTGAGCTGGTTGATAAAGATCACGATACAGTTGGACTTGCTGATCACGCCGGTAAGTTTGCGCAGCGCCTGGCTCATAAGGCGCGCCTGCAGTCCCACATGGGAATCTCCCATGTCGCCGTCGATCTCCGCCTTCGGCACAAGGGCCGCAACCGAGTCCACGATAACGATGTCCACCGCGCCGGAGCGCACCATCGTCTCCGTGATCTCAAGCGCCTGCTCCCCGCAGTCCGGCTGGGATATGTACAGATTGTCAATATCCACGCCGATATTCTTCGCGTAAACCGGGTCCAGGGCGTGCTCCGCGTCGATAAAGCCCGCGATGCCGCCGGCCTTCTGCACCTCCGCCACACAGTGGAGGGCGACGGTCGTCTTACCGCTGGACTCCGGCCCGTAAATCTCAATAATGCGCCCCTTCGGAAGGCCGCCAAGCCCCAGCGCAATGTCCAGACTCAGCGATCCGGTCGGAACCGTCTCCACGTTCATGCTGGCCGAGCTGTCCCCCAGCTTCATAACCGACCCCTTGCCGTACTGCCGCTCAATCTGTGCGATGGCGGCGTCCAATGCCTTTAATTTATCATCCTTAGCCATATATATTCTCCCTCTGCGAACTTATGTTCGCTTTTCTGTTCTAATAGTATTACACTTTTCGGCTTCTGTCAATATAAAATTTGCAAAAAAAGGAATATACGTTCGAAAACAACGATTACGACAAAAAAGAACAGCTGCCGAAGCAACTGTTCTTATTATAGCCGTTTCTCTACTTTCCGTCAAGCAGATTATTCAGATACCCACGGATTGTGTCCGCGTCCTGCAGGCCCACCATGCGGTTTTTGAACTCGCCGTACTGCATGAACACAAGCGTCGGAATGCTCCCGATCTGATATTTCATCGCAAGCTCCGGCTGCTCGTCCACATCGGCCTTGCACACCTTAACCTTATCTCCGAACTCCTCCGCAACGGCGTCCACAATCGGCCCCTGCATCTGGCACGGCCCGCACCAGGTCGCCCAGAAATCAATGAGCGCCGGCACCTTCGCCGCCAGCACCTCACTGTCAAAATTGTCCTTCGTCAGCACTACAACACCCATCTTTTCTCTCCTTTTCATACCTTGTCTAATCGTCTTTTCCGAATTCCGCCAGCACAAGCCCCTCGTTTCGCTCCAGCGTCATGCCCACGCTCCAGGCGTTGACAAACAAAAGCAGCGGATTGCCCTTCATGTCCACAACCTTTTTCATGTCCGAGGTTCCCGTAAGGCTGTCCACATTTACCTCGTGCCGGTTCTCGATCCAGCGGATATGCTCATACGGCAGATTCTCCAGCCGGATCTCCACGCTGTACTCGTTCTCCAGCCTAAATTTCAGCACGTCGAACTGCAGAACGCCCACCACTCCTACTATTATCTCTTCCATGCCGCCTTTGTATTCCTGAAAGATCTGAATCGCGCCCTCCTGTGCAATCTGGGTGACGCCCTTTACAAACTGCTTGCGCTTCATGGAATCCACAAGTCTCACACGGGCAAAATGCTCCGGCGCAAAGGTCGGTATCCCCTCGAAGCAGAACCGCTCTTTTGCCGTCGTGAAGGTGTCTCCGATGGAGAAAATACCCGGGTCAAAAATACCGATAATATCCCCCGCGTAAGCCTCTTCCACGATCTTTCTCTCGTCCGCCATCATCTGCTGCGGCTGGGAGAGCTTAATCGTTTTGTTCCCCTGCACATGGAACACCTCCATCCCCGCCGTAAAGCGGCCCGAGCAGATGCGCATGAAGGCGATGCGGTCCCTGTGGTTTTTGTTCATGTTCGCCTGAATCTTGAACACGAAGGCGGAGAAATCATCCCCGAAGGGGTCGACGGTTCCCCTGTCCGCCTTCCGCGGCGTCGGCGCGTAGGTCATCTGCAGAAAATGCTGCAGAAATGTCTCCACACCGAAGTTGGTGAGCGCCGAGCCGAAAAACACCGGGGACA
>CATJJD010000064.1 GCA_949740385.1 uncultured Lachnospiraceae bacterium | reverse complement strand
GCTCTTCCGATCTTAATCTTATCTCCCGGATCTGAAGTCAGCCGCTGCACCGCCCTGCGCGGCGCAGCCCCCAAAACAGCGCCGATTTCCATGCGCTTTGCCACGTAATCCGGATGGTAAACCTCTTTTACATATCCGGTTGACAATCCAATCTGATTGCCGTAAGAGCTGTATCCGTGCGCCGCCGAGCGGACAAGCTTCTTCTGCGGCAGCTTGCCCGGCAGCGTATCCTTCACGGACACCGTCGGGTCCGCCGCGCCAGTGACACGCATCGCCTGGTAGACGTAAGTGCGGCCGGAGAGCGGGTCGCGGATCGCGCCGCCCAGACAGGTGGCCGCCCCGCCGAAAGGCTCGATCTCGGTCGGATGGTTGTGGGTTTCATTTTTAAAGTTGACAAGCCACTCCTCCGTCTCTCCGTCCACCTCCACCGGCACAACGATGGAGCAGGCGTTGATCTCGTCGGACTCCTCCTGATCGTCCAGCTTTCCCTCCGCCTTCAGCCGCTTCATAGCAAGCAGCGCAAGATCCATAAGGCGGACAAATTTCTCGTCTCTTCCGGCGTAGAGCTTCTCACGCGACTGTATGTAATCCTCGTAAGTCTTTTTCATCGGAGCGCTGCAGTAGCCGTCCTCAAACGTAATATTTTTCAGCTCCGTGGAAAAGGTCGTGTGGCGGCAGTGGTCGCTCCAGTATGTGTCCAGCACCCGCACCTCCGTCACCGACGGGTCGCGCTTCTCCTCCTTCCGGAAATAATTCTGAATATGTAAAAAATCCAAAAAAGTCATCGCAAGCCCAAGGGAATCGTAGAGCTCCTTTAGCTTATCCTCCGCCATCGCGCAGAAACCGTCGAAGACCGCCACATCCTCCGGCTCCTCGAACACCTGCACAAGCGTGTCCGGCTTCTCCTCCCCGGTCTCCCGTGAGTCCACCGGATTAATGCAGTAATTTTTGATCGTCTCCAGCTGTTTCCCTGAAATATCGCCGCAGATCACGTAAGTTGTCGCACTGCGGATGATGGGCTCCTCCTCCTCGTTCAGCAGCTTCACACACTGCTCGGCGCTGTCTGCCCGCTGGTCAAACTGTCCCGGCAGATATTCCACCGAAAAAATATGTACGGTCTCATCCGAATCCGCGGCAGTCAGAAAACGCTCCTCATAAACATCGTCGACCGGCGGCTCGGAAAAAACCGTCTGCAGCGCTTTTTGGTAAGTGTCCTCCGACACGTCCTCCACATCATAGCGGATCAGAACCCGCACCTGCCTGACCTCAATTCCGAGATAATGTCGGATCTCATGACGAAGCTCCTTCGCCCTCAACGCAAAATCCGGTTTTTTCTCCACATATACACGACGTACCTTGCCCACTCTTTGTCCTCCTTCTTATGCTGAAATCTTAACATCCTGTCTGTAAAAGTGAAAATACATCAGGCAGCCGAAGCATCACCCGTGTTATCGGCGCCGGTTCCATCGTCTGTATCCCCCGGCAGCTCCGTATCCGGCGCCTCGGAATCGTCCGGCACCTCCTCACTGATCTCCTCGTAGCGAACCGTAATCGTTTTGCTCTTCGACTTGTTGCCCGCCTTATCCTTCGCGTACACCGTCACCTTGTACGTGCCGTACTCGCAGACGCCCCACGCCTTCCAGAGATCATTGGCCGAGACAACAATGTACTTTGCCGACAGAGCTTCGCCGCTGTCCTCCGCCTTCACATACTTCTTTATGTAAGTCTTCAGGCTGCCGAGAGAGTCAAACGCATCTGTCTCGTCATTGATTGTAAGCTCCTTCTCAAGCAGCGTCACCTTCGGCGCCTTCGTGTCCTTCACCGTGATCGTCACGGTCTGGGAAGTCTTATTTCCGTCCGCGTCGGTAGCCGTATAAGTCACGCTGTATTTGCCCGTCTTATTGAGATCGTACTTGCCCGACACCTTAACCTTAAGCTTCTTGCCGGAACGATCCTGCGCGCTCACGCCGGATGTGACCTTGGACTTTGCCGAGCCGCGCTCAATCGTCCGGTCCTTCGCACCTTTAATGGTCGGCCCCGATTTCACCGTCTTCGGCCACGGGTTATTCTTATCCGGATCGGTCGGGTCCCAACCCCGGTAACGACTGTTTACATCAATCTTAATCGGCTCCGGCTTTCCCAGCGGTCCCGGGTTGCTGCTGTCATAAACCTCAACCACCGTCCCCGTAGGGCAGTTGTCGTAAATCCACTTCGCATCCTCCACCGTCAGCCGCACACAGCCGTGGGACACCGAGCGCCCCAGCTTGTTGTAGGCATTATAGTTGAGCGTACTGGGGTCCGTCGTGCTGTAATAGACACTGTGAAACAGCACATGCCCGGTAATCCGGCTGCAGTACTGCCCGTACACCGGTCCGTCCAGCTCATGCCATCGGTACTTGCCGCCAATGCGGAACTTCCCCGCCGGCGTCGCATTGTTTGCCCCGGTAGAACACACCATGGCACGCACCGGAACCGTATATTTTCCCTTATCATCCTTCGCATAAACCGTCACGCAGTTCTGCTGCCTGTTTACTTTAATATAGTAAGTACTCGACGTCGCCGCAAGGCTCTCCTCCGGCTGCAGCACCCCCACCGCAATAAACAGCGCAATCAATAAAGCCAAAACTCTCTTACATCTTTTTTGCATATCCCCACTCCTCATAATAATAAAAAAGTAAGCACCATCTGAATTATACAGGGTTTTGTCCCCGGTTGCAACCTTCTTGCACAATTATTCCTGCCCGGCCCAAAAGCCCGCAATGACTGCCGCAGCCTCCTTTGGCCCCACGGTCTGCCGGCTGCTCCACTCCCTCGGAAACAGCGGCGCATAGTCCGACTGCAGAAAACGCTCGTCCAGAAGCAAAATAACGCCGCGGTCCTCCGCCGTCCGAATGACCCGTCCCGCCGCCTGCAGCACCTTGTTCATCCCCGGATAGCGGAACGCATAGTCAAATCCCGACATTCCGCGGCTGTCGTAATAGCCCTTTAAAATCGTTCGCTCCACACTGATCTGGGGCAGGCCGCATCCCACGATAACGGCGCCGATCAGACGGTCATTTTTCAGGTCGATGCCCTCCGCAAATATACCGCCCATCACGCAAAAGGCCACCAGCGTCCCTTCCCGCTCCCTCTCAAACGCCGAAAGAAACGCCTCTCTCTCCTCCTCCGTCATGCTGCCCTTCTGCAGGATAAACTCCCAGTCCTCCATCCGGCTCTCCTCAAGCACATCCGCCACATCCTGCATAAGACGGTAGGACGGAAAAAAGACCATATAATTGCCCCGCCTGCCGGACACCGCAGCCGTTATGTACTCTGCAATCTTCTCGTATTCCCGTCTGTTCCGCCTCCGGTAGCGGGTGCTCACCCCCTGCCCGAACAAAAGAAGCCTCTGCTCTGCCGAGAATGCGCTCTTTGCATAGATCGCGTAATTGTCCTCCTTCGTGGAGAGAAGCTTCTTATAATAAGTCACCGGAAGGAGCGTCGCCGAAAAAAACACCGCGGATCTTGCCTTATCAATGCACTTCTGCAGATTGACCGACGGGTCCACGCAAAACAGCCGCAGCATAAAACTGCCGTCCTCCCGAATCCGGCTGTAAATCACATAATGCTCGTCCACAAGGTCATAAATGCCCATAAAATTGCGCAGCGCAAAAAAGAAATCCATAACCGTCTTTTTTTCCGGGAAATCCCGCGGCATCTCCAGAAACGCCTCAAGCTGCGACTGCACCCGCATCAGATGAAACATCAGCATGCCGATACTCTCGTAAACCTGAAAAGCCATGCCGCTTTCGGTCCCGCTTTCCGCAGCCGCCGCACACTCCTTCTTCAGGCGCAGGAGCTCCCGGTTGCATTTTTCCAGCGCCTGCTCGATCCCCCTGTGCTGCTTCATAATACGCTTTACCGCAAGCACATCTTCCTTCACAAGCTCTGCACTGTACATTTCCCGGCTTCTGTCAACCAGATTGTGCGCCTCGTCCACAAGAAATATATAGCTGCCCCTGACTCCCTCCTGAAAAAAACGTTTCAGATACACATTCGGATCAAACACATAATTATAATCGCAGATAACGTGATCGACCCAGCTGGAGACATCCAGACTCATCTCAAAAGGACAGACCTCATACGCCAGCGCCTGTTCCAGAATCTCCTCTCTCGTAAACAGATCCGACTTCTGCAGAATATCGTACACCGCGGCATTCACCCGGTCAAAATGCCCCCTCGCGTACTTACAGTGCACCGGATTGCAGTCCATCTCCTCGCACAGACAGAGCTTTTCCTTCGCCGTGAGCTGAATGGTTTTGGCCACATATCCCTGCCCGTACAAAAGTGCAAAGGTCTCCTTTGCCACCGCCGCCGTCACCGTCTTTGCGGTCAGATAAAAAATATTGTCCGCCAGCCCCTCCCCCAGCGCCTTCACCGCCGGAAATATGGTGGAGATTGTCTTTCCGACTCCGGTTGGAGCCTGCAAAAACAGAATTTTCCGTCTGTTTATCGTCCGGTACACGTCCGACACCAGCTCTTTCTGCCCCTCCCGGTACGGGTAAGGAAACGCAAGTCCAGCGATGCTCGCCTGACGTCTTTTCCTCCACCTCACCTGAAAATCCGTCCACCTGCGGTATTGTGCAATCAGATCGCCGAACCATTCGGCCAGCTGTCGGAATGTGAATTCCTCCCGGAAATGTCTCTGCATTTCATTGTCGAGATTGCAGTAAGTCATCTGCACCCCCATCTGCTCCTGACCGTTCTGCAGCGCATATATGTAGGCATAGCACATGGCCTGCGCCAGATGCACGTACTGGGCCCGCTCCATCGCGGCAACATTTCGGTAAACTCCCTTAATCTCGTCGATATAAAACCGCTCGCCCCTGAGCTCGGTGCTGCCGCAGGCATCATCCCTTTCCCTTTTCTCTTCCAGATCAAGCGTGAGCTGGTCGTAAAGTCCCTCCTCCTCCCGAATGGCTTTAACGGCCTCTCCGGTCATGTAAAAGATGCCGTCCGCTCTTCCCTCCACCTCCAGCACGTATTCCTCCGCCTCAATGCACAGCGCAAGCGGCACTTCCGCCTCGTAGCCAGCTCCCATGCTCTGCTGAATCTTCCGGTGAATCCGGCTGCCCTCCATCATCGCAGACTGCGCCAGCCTGCCGGCACGGTTGTCAATATCTCCCTCTCTAAAAATAAATTCCACCAGATCCCGGACGGATACGTGCAGCTTAACCTTTTCCGATTGCTTTTCCATACTTCCCCCGTCTATACGATTCGAGAACGCCCATGCCGGGCAAACAAAATCCCGCCCTGAACATTTGCCAGGACGGGAACATCTGTTCCAATATCAGTATTTTACATCACAACCGCATATTTATCAACTATGTTTTCAAATTTTTCGTTTGAGCCCCCGTAGCAGACCTGAATATCGCGCTGCAGCCCCAGGCCGATCATCCCGATCAGGGATTTGCCGTCAATCATCGTGTGATTATATTTTACATCAATGGCAAAATCACAGCCGTCGGCAGCACGTACAAAGCTCTCAACATCTTTCAGATTGGACAGATGAATGACCTTCACAGTTTCATACATGATT
>CATJJD010000063.1 GCA_949740385.1 uncultured Lachnospiraceae bacterium | reverse complement strand
ATGTTGTTCATATAACAATACCCCCTCTGATTTGATAAATACAGTATATCAGATGCGGCACAGAATTGCTACACTCTGTGATGCCTGTGTCTGTGAATGTTCTTACCACATGCAAAGTGTACCCCAAAAACAGCAATCGGTACCGATTCCATGTAAATTCTCCGGTTTTTCTGGTATTGTATAAGTAAAAAACTGTAAAAAGGAGGTACATGATGAGAGAATACCGAAAAGACAGAAACGTCGGGAAAATGCGCAGAGGAAGACGGCTGTCGGCAGTGCTGGCGATTGCCGTGTGTATCTGCGCGGTATCCGCGGCGACGAGTGTGATTCCGGCGCTGTTTGCCGCGGGGGAGGAGAAGGACGCCGACACCTGCTATATCAACAGCTTTTCGGAGCTGCCTGCGGACATCCGGGAGCAGCGGATTGCCGGGACAGACCAGGAGCCGGTTCTGCCGGATACGCTGGAGGCGGTGGTGGCGCGCCGGATGGAGGAGCAGATCACGCAGGACAGGGCGCAGGGAACGGAAATCGCGTCGGAAGACAGCGGAGAATTGGGGGGGGGTAAAGAGCGAGCCCGAAATTACAGTCGTTTCGCTTGTGGAGACGGTCTCGATTCCGGTGTCCTGGAAGGCCAGCCCGGAATATGACGGCGCAGTGCCGGGAGACTATCGGTTTACCGCAGTTTTGCCGGAAGGGTATGTGCGGACGGACGGCGTGGCGCTTCCAGAGATTTTCGTGACGGTGGAGAGCCGAAACGGGGAGGATGCGGAAGCTGACAGTTCGGATACCCAGGCGGACACGGACCAGGGGGCCGGAGACGGTTGGGACACGATGGCGGACGAAGACCTGGAGGCGGAAGACTCTGCGGAAACGCAGCCGTCCGGGGATGAAAACGGAGCGGACGATGGAGCGTCTGTGGGAGATCAGCCGTCCGGGGATGAAAACGGAGTGGATGATGGAGCGTCTGCCGGAGATCAGCCGTCCGGGGATGGAGTCGGAGCGGATAATGGAGCGTCTGCCGGAGACCGGCCGTCCGGGGATGAAGTCGGAGCGGATGATGGAGCGTCTGCCGGAGACCGGCCGTCCGGGGATGAAGCGGACATCGGAGGGGCCGACGCGGATGTGGCCGGGGGAGATGCGGATGCGCCTGCGGACGCGGATGAAAATAATACGGACAGTGCGCGGGCGGGAGATGCGGACGCGGACGCCGGTACACCGCCGGAGACAGAAGGAACGGTGGGAAGTCTGACATGGAAGGTGGCGGACGGGACGCTTACGATCTCGGGAACCGGCGTGATGCCAAATTACGGTGTTGCACTCGACCGGAGACCGCCATGGTATCCGCACCGGGAGACGGTGACTAAGATCGTGGTTGAGGCCGGTATAACCAGGGTCGGCTGGAATTCTTTTTCTGAATTTCCAAAAGTTGAACAGGTGGAGCTTCCGGACGGGCTGACATCAATCGGAGCAAGTGCATTTTATAACTGCGGCGCTCTAAAGAATATCACAATTCCGGACAGCGTGACAGAAATAGAGAATCAGGCTTTCCAGTCCTGTAAAAGTTTAACAGAGATGCAAATTCCGGAAAAGGTGAAGGTATTGGGCATCCATCTTTTTGCCTTCTGTTCGAATCTGAGTACGGTGAAGCTTCCGGCAGGGCTGACAAGAACAAATGCTGGCAGTTTCCAAAGTTGCAGCAGTTTAACGGATATTGAAATTCCCGCAGGTGTAACCACGATCGAAAAGTGGGTATTTTAGAACTGTACATCATTGAAGTCCGTGAACATTCCGGCGGGGGTGACAAAGATAGAGCCTGACGCATTCTTGAATTGTACGGCGCTGACAGAGATCGAGATTCCGGAGAAGGTGACGGCTATTGGAACGAATGCGTTTAAAGGGTGTCAGGCCCTGGAATCGGTTACGCTGAACACAGACACACCGCCGACGCTCGGGACAGATGCTTTTTCAGACACAAAGTTTGTGAATGATTCTCAGAAAGGGATTGTGATTCCTTCGTGCAGTCGGAAGGACGCGTATCTTGCGGCGGAGAACTGGGGCGTCTACAGTGAGAATATCGGTCCCGACCACACGCCGTCCTTTACCGGAAATGGGGCGTCCATAGAGGAGACCTGTCAGGAGAACGGCTGTAACCACACGGCATCTGTGACGCTCACGCTGGATAAGCAGGAGTTTTTCTACAACGGAAAACCGCTCACTCCGGTGAAGCTTGAATGCGACGTTAACTGGTCAGGGACCGGCACAGAGAAGGTTGCGTACCAGAACAACCGAGATCCCGGCACAGCGACGGCTTCGCTTTCGGTTCCTGGCGCAGAAGCTTCGATTACGTTCGAGATCGTAAAGGATGAGGAGCCGAAGCCTCTGCCGGGTGATAAGCAGCCGGAAGACTATATCAGTATCAGCCCGGCTCCGGAGGGAGACGGCGGCTGGTACCGCGCGCCGATCACAATTACGGGAAAGGACTGCCTGGTGGGCGGCACGCCGGACGAGGAAAACGGCATAACGATCACGGGTGACACCGGAACGAAGGAGAAAACACAGACCGTCTATATCCGGGACAGCGAGGGAAAGCTCTACCGGACGGAATTCACCTACCGCCTGGACGCCACAGCCCCCGTTGTAAATCTGGACAACAAAACCGTAACCAACGGGACGACAAGTCTGTGGGGCTGGATTATCGGACGGCAGGACATGATTATCCGCATCCCGCAGTCGGATATAGCGGACGCAGCCTCCGGTCTAGCGGAGGTGTCGTACACGGCGAAGCCGGAGGGTGGAGACGGGAAGACGACGGTGCTGACGCCGAAGAACGGCAGCTATGAGATTATCTTAAACGGTGCCTTCTCCGGAACGATTCTGATCACGGCAGGTGATGTGGCGGGCAACGTCACGAACGTCAGTCTTGCCGCGGAGGGCGGCAGAGTGGTCGCGGAGGATACCGCACCGGTCATCACCGTGACCGCCGACCGGGGAACGACGGACACGGCGGCAAAACCGGGCGGTGTGCCGCTCTCAACGGAGGAGTACCGGACGGCTCCTGCGCTTCTCGTGAAGGTGACGGACGACGCGGCATCGGCGGCATCGGGAATTGCATCCGTCTCCTGGCAGATGAACGGTCAGGAGAAAAAGAACGTTCCGCTGAGCACGGACAGCTGGCAGGGAAGCTTTTCGTACACGATCCCGGCATCCGAGCTTGCAGTCGGCGTGAACGAAATAACCATAACGGCGGCTGACAATGCCGGGAATGAAGCGGAGCAGAAGGTTACCGTGCGGGTGGCGACAGGAGGTTCCGGCGGTTCGACGGGGGCTGGAGGCTCAACGGGCTCTGGCGGTTCGACGGGGGCTGGAGGTTCCGGCGGTTCGACCGGCTCTGGCGGTTCAACGGGCTCGGGCGGGGCTGGTGGTTCAACGGGATCTGGTGGCTCAACAGGCTCTGGCGGTTCGACGGGCTCTGGTGGCTCAACGGGCTCTGGCGGCTCAATAGGTTCTGGAGGTT
>CATJJD010000062.1 GCA_949740385.1 uncultured Lachnospiraceae bacterium | reverse complement strand
CCATCTTCTCTGATGTGCTTAATATCTTCAAATTTCTTATATTCCTTTGCTTTCAATTCCGTCATACAATAAATTCCTCCAACATTTCAGAAAGGACAGGACATTTTTCATGCCCTGTCCTTTTTCTCGATATTAAAGCTCAACCCCAGTATTCATCAACCTTTAAGCCATTTTATAGAGATATATGGATTTACATGAAACAGACTCGTATATAACAATTCCCAGTTTCATTTTATCATAATCTCCTTTGTTTTACTTCTGTAAGCTGCCGCTTTTCCTAAAATATACGAACATCTTTCCCATAACAGAGAAGAGTCCAGTGCAGTTATAAAGTATAGCATAAAGCCTCTGTTTTATCAATCACATGAGCCGAAAGTGCGAAAGACAAATTTTTATGACTCCATATCTCTGTGCCACACACTCCCCTCGTCCAGATTCAGAATAATCGTTGATACCCCCTGCAGAAAATACGCATCATGTTCAATTAACAAAACGGTCGGCCGAACAAACTCAAACGCCTTTTCCAGCTGCTCGCGGAACATAACATCCATATAGTTCAGCGGTTCGTCCAGAACGATGACATGATTCCTTTTGCTTAAAACCTGTGCCAGATATATTTTTTTCTTTTCCCCGCTGCTGTAAGTATCACACGGCTTCCTAAGCAGCTCCTCCGAAATGTCAAAGAGCTCACATATCTGCAGGCTGCTGTTATATTCCTCCTCATGATCCGGTGCTGATTTCAAAAATTCCAGTCCGCTGTGCCATTCTTTCAAATTAATTTCCTGCGGCAATATGGAAAAAATAACTTCTCCATTGTATACGACGGCCGGGCTGCAGATCTGGCCTGTGATAAGCTTCAGCAGTGTACTCTTGCCGCTTCCGTTTTTCCCTTTTATCCACTCAACATCATGCTCACCGATTTCCAGAGAAAGATTCTTTATCAGCATATCGCTCTCCACATAGGAAAAGCTCAGACCATCTATTTTAATGATCCATCCGTCCTTTTTGTCCTGTGTAAATTCCAGCTCTTTCCTTTCCTCATAATTTCTCAGCAATGATTTTTTGATCTGAAT
>CATJJD010000061.1 GCA_949740385.1 uncultured Lachnospiraceae bacterium | reverse complement strand
GACGCTCTTCCGATCTGTCTGGGCGTAGTCGAACCGCTGGTGGCCGGTGAGGGCCAGAATAACCGGGTGAAAATTGTTCTCGTTCATCCACTCCACCAGGTCAAGGCCGCTCTCCCTCGGCATTTCGATGTCGGTCAGCAGAATGTCAATGTCGTCGGGCCCTTCGAGAATCTGCCTGGCCTGTCTTGCGCTGTAGGCGGCAAACTGGCGCTCGATTCCCAGCTTTGTCCAGTCCGTATTCTCCACAATACCCTTCACAATATAGTACTCGTCGTCCACAATCAGTATGTTCATGTTTTTCACAGCGCCGGGGCGCTTCCTTTCTGTTATACTTCCGGATTTATTTTCGGCACATGTGCCGTGTACGGAATATCAATGTCAATGCGGGCGCCCATGCGGGGCTCGTTGGAAAAATGGATTCTTCCCTGTCCGTGATAGAGGATTTTCATGCGCTTTAACACGTTGTAAAGGCCGACCTGGTAGCCGTCGGGCTTTGGCATGTCGTCCACGTCCACGCCGTTGAGCGCATCCAGCGTCTCCTTGTCGTAGCCGTCGCCGGAGTCGATGTGCGTCAGGTGAAGGAAGGGAACGCCCTCCCGCATCAGGATGCAGCAGGTGATTTTCAGCGTCAGCGGCTCTCCCATGACCAGATTGTACTTGATGGTATTCTCGGTCAGCATCAGCAGCACCATCGGAAAGACGGAGGCGTTCTCGCAGTCCGGCTCCACGCGGCAGTCGTATGTCATGCAGCCCGGAAAACGGATGTCAGTCAGCTCGATATAGTTCTTTACATAGTGCAGCTCTCTGGACAGCGGAACCATGCTCTGGGCGTTTAATGTGTAGCGCAGGTGGTCTGAGAGCGTCTGGATCATGCGCTGTGTCAGCGTCTGGCCGTCCGGCGTGTTGGGCAGGGCGTAGAGCGTCTGAAAGCAGTTGATCAGAAAATGGGGCGCGATCTGGGATTTCAGGTACTGCAGCTCAAATTCCGTGCGGGCGATCTGCTCTTCGTATATATGGATGCGCAGCTCCCCGATCTCGTCTAAAAGCCTGTTGATCGCTTCGTCGATCTCCCGCAGCTCAAGGCACGGCTCGTCCGCCGTGGCAAGGCGGGTGTCGAAATCCCCGCGGTGAAGCTGTTCGGATGTCTGCAAAAGTGCCGTCAGCGGGCGGCGGACAAGCTGGCTTAAGGTCCAGAATATTATAGTGATCAGCACCACGGCCGAGACGCCTGCCAGCAGGATTCCCCAGTAGACGGACATCATCGAGGCGTGAATATCTTTTGTGGAGATCAGGGCGGCGATGTAGTAGTCGCAGAAGGAAAAATTGCTCGTGACCGCCAGATATTTCTTTCCGTCATTTCCCTTTAAGGTGTGGATGAGGGAGCGAGTATTTTCATCCATCGCCGGAAATATGCCGTTTACCGTCTCGTCCGGAATCAGCGGCGTCCCGTCGCTCTCCACAAAATAATAGCTGGTAAAGTAAGTGTTCAGGCTGGTCAGAGACCGGGTCAGCGTGTCGAGATGCACCCAGGCCCCCATGTAGCAGTAGTTGCTCGGCGTCATGCGAAGCAGATAATATTCGCCCTCCAGATCGACAAATACCCAGCGATCGATGGGAAGCTCTTCCATCAGCTCGTCGTCGGTGCAGCTGCGAAACAGTTTCTTTAGATATTCGCTCAGGAGATAGTGGCTGATGTTTCCGCAGTTGCACACCCAGGTGTCCGTGCGGGGCGCGTAGAGAAACATCCCGTCGATGTTGGACATGTACAAAAGGGGGGTGGAAAACAGATTGTTGACACGAATCTGATACGGCAGCACTGCCTGCCTGCTGCTGAGTGTGGAGAGCATTCCGATGTCAATATTTTCATTCGGGTAGGAGATCAGGCATGACTCCGCGGCGAAGAGATCCCGCGTCAGCCGCTCGTTGTAGTTATTCAGGATGTCCTGCTGATTCTGATAGGCGTTCTGCACCAGAAGAGAGGAGTAATAGCTTCCGATACAGAAGGCAGACAGAGCCACGAAGACGATGACGCAGACGGAGTAGCCCAGTATTCTGCGGCGCAGCGAGTAGCTTCCCTTTTGTGTAAACCGCCGGGTGAACAGTCCCCGGTCAATGGAAAAATTACCTGATTTGCTCAAAATGTACGCTCCGATTCTTTCTTTTTGCACATATCTTACAACAAATCTAAGAAAAGTGCAATGATTTCTAAGTTTTATGAATTGATGAAATTTTTATAAAGAGCGTATAATAAGTGTTACGAAGGGCCGGGAGGAGGTTTCCGGTTCGGAAAGAAAAAGGAGGGTATGTATGAAGAAAAGATTTTTGGCACTGGCCATGGCGGGACTGATGGCTGTGGGCTGCCTCGCAGGATGCGGAAACGGGGGGGCAGATCAGGGCGGTAACAACGGAGGCGGAAACGCCGGCGGAACCCAGAGCGCAGACGGCGGAGCCGAGGTGATGGGCAACGGCGAGACGATCGTGATGGCGTTCATGAACTGGAAGGGTATGCCGGCCGGAACCGAGCGCATCTCCCAGAAGATCAGCGAGTACACGATGGAGAAGTACGGAGTGAATGTGGAGCTGCAGATTCTGGATGCGGCGTCCTACGCGCAGAACATGAAGCTGATGCTCTCATCCGGCGAGCAGGTGGACATATTCAACAGTGTCATGGTTGGGTACAATGCATGTATCAACAACGGCTATACGCTGGATCTTGAGGGGAACGGTCTGCTGCAGACATACGGGCAGGGCATTATCGACACTTTCGGCGACGACTATATTGATGCATGCCGCGTAAACGGCACGGTTTACGGTCTGCCGACCAGGAAGGATGATGCAACCGGACTTTTCGGTATTGCGATCGGTGCGGAGTACCTTGACGGAATCGGCTATGATTATAAGTCGCTGTATGCCAGCGAGGGGGACGAGGTTATCTACACGACAACCGACGAGATCACGAGCATCTTCACACAGCTTCACGAGAAGTTCCCGGATCTGTACGTGTTCTCACCGCAGGAGGCAACGATTTCTCAGAGTATGAAGGTGGATGCGCTGGGCGGAGACAACTTCGGCGTGCTTCTTGACCCGGAGAACAGCCTGGTTGTGGAGGATCTGTTCGCAAGCGACACATACTACAATCTGATCAAGCTGTTTTACGACTGGAATCAGGCGGGCTTTATCTCGAAGGACGCGCTGACCGACACGAACGCGGCGACGCTGCAGGTGCTCTCCGGAAATGCGATGGCTTATGCGACGGCCACCAAGCCGGGCATTAAGCAGCAGGAGACGAATCTCTGCGGCCGGGAGATGATTCTCTTCCAGTGCGGGGATGACTTCCTGAAGTCCAACTCCATCGCGGGAATGCCGTGGTGCATCAACTCAGGCACGGAGTATCCGGAGCTTGCAATGACGGTATTAAACGGCTTCTACACGGACCCGGTGCTGTCCAACCTGCTTCTGTGGGGCGAGGAGGGCACCGAGTATGTGAAGACCGACGACGGTCATATCAAATTCCCGGAGGGAATTGATGCGGATTCTTCCGAGTACTACAACAATGTGAACTGGGAGCTTCCGAACCAGTTTATCGCGGAGGTGTGGGAGGGCGACAGCCTGGATATATGGGACCGCATGACAGCGTTCAACTCGGAATCCACCACGTCCAAAGCACTGGGCTTCTCCTTTGACAACAGTGCGGTTGCCAGCGAGTTTACGGCTCTGACAAACGTGTACAATGAGTACGGCAAGGCGCTTCTCTTTGGCTTTACCGACCCGGACGTCGGAATTCCGGAGTTTGAGGCCCGTCTGAAGGAGGCCGGACTTGAGAAGTATATGGCGGCGAAGCAGGAAGCGCTGGATGCGTGGGCAGCAGAGGCAGGCGTTCAGTAAGCGGTTTATACGGATTTGGGACTGCCCCGGCATTGTTTGCCGGGGCAGTTGCAGACAGAGGGGAATGATTCTTTTGACAGGCAGAGAATACATGGAGGAGTAGCTTATGGCACAGGTATCTGCAAAAACGCTGGCGGGAAACAGAACGAAGCATAACTGGAAGCGGTGGCTTCCCGTCTACATTATGGCGCTGCCGGGTGTGATCTATCTTTTTATCAACAACTACATGCCGCTGCCGGGACTCGTGCTGGCATTTAAGAACTACAATGCGAGAAAGGGAATTTTCGGCTCGGACTGGGCGGGCTTTTCCAACTTTAAATATCTGTTCGCGACGCCGGACGCGTTCGTTATCACAAGAAATACGATATTGTACAATGTGGTGTTCATTATTGTGAATACGATATTGTCCATCGCGGTTGCGATTATTCTGTCGGAGCTGACCACGAAGGTGAAAAAGTTCTACCAGTCGGCGATTCTGCTGCCGTATCTGATCTCGGCGGTTATCGTGAGCTATCTGGTGTTCGGCTTCCTGTCGCCGGAGAACGGTTTTGTGAACAATACGATTCTCGGGGCTATGGGGAAGGAGGGGATTTCCTGGTACACGGAGAAGCAGTACTGGCCGTTTATCCTCGTGTTCGTGAATTCCTGGAAGGGAATCGGCTACAGCTGTATTATCTACCTGGCGACGATTCTCGGATTTGACCGGGCCTACTATGAGGCAGCGGCCATCGACGGGGCTACCAAATGGCAGCAGATCACAAAGATCACGCTTCCGATGTTAAAGCCGACGATCATCATGCTGACGCTCATGTCCATCGGACGTATTTTCTACTCGGATTTCGGACTGTTCTATCAGGTGCCGCAGAACTCGGGCGCGCTTTTGTCTGTGACAAATACCATTGACACATATGTGTACCGGGGACTGCTGGAGCTTGGCGACGTTACCATGTCATCGGCGGCCGGCCTGTATCAGTCTATTGTAGGATTTATACTTGTGCTCGGCGCGAATCTTGTTGTGCGCAAAATTGACGCGGACAGCGCATTATTCTAAGGGGGAGGAGCATTATGAGAACTGGAGAAGAGAAACGATTTCAGGTGATCGGCAATATCATTATGGTACTTCTTTCCGCGATGGCGATCCTGCCGATGCTTCTTATGCTGATTTCCTCGCTGACTTCCAACGAGGCGCTGGTGCGGAACGGGTACGCCTTCTGGCCGGAGGAGTGGAGCCTTGAGGCATACGAATATATTTTCAGTACCGGCAATTCGGTTGTGCACGCGTATGGGATTTCGGTTCTGCTGACGGCAGTGGGAACGCTGTGCTCCCTTGTGATTACGACGCTTCTGGCGTATGCGCTCTCGAAAAAGGGGCTGCCTGGCAAGGGTGTGCTGACCTTCTATGTGTTTTTTACGATGCTGTTCAACGGCGGACTCGTTCCGACCTACATGAACTACACGAACACCTTTGGTTTAAAAAATACGTTCTGGGGACTGCTTGTTCCGGGCCTTCTGGCGAACGGATTCAACATTCTGCTTATGAAGTCCTACTTTGTGACCGGTGTGCCGGATGAGCTCCTTGAGGCGGCCTACATCGACGGCGCGACGGAGTTCAAGACCTTTTATCAGATTGCGCTTCCGCTGGCGAAGCCGATTGTGGCGACCATCGGGCTTTTTGCCGGGATCGCGTACTGGAACGACTGGCAGAACGGCTACATATATCTGACAAAGCGGACGGACCTGTACTCGATTCAGAACCTGCTGAACCGCATGATTCAGAATATACAGTTTCTGACCCAGAGCGCCGGGAGCATCTCCAACGCCAACGTAGGTCTGTCCAGCATTCCGGCGGTGTCGGTGCGCATGGCGATGGCGGTTGTGGGTATTTTACCGATTATTATTATCTATCCGTTCATTCAGAACAATTTTGTTAAGGGAATTACCCTTGGGGGTGTAAAGGGTTAAGTGTGAGGATACCCGGAGAGTGATTTCTCCGGGTATTTTTCGTGGTCTTCTGTGATTTCTTCGGATAGTTATAGAATTGCGCGAAAATAAGATGTATTATGTATATAAATGAATGTGCACATTATAGAAGGAGGACGATTCTTATGGGAAAAGGATATTACACGCTCACGAAAATCACGGACTGGGGCCCGTTTATCACGAAGCTGATTCTGCCGATGCCCGCGGAGATGAAGGATGGGGCGAACGACTATGCCGGGAGCTTTTCGGTGTACGTGGAACGGCTGGACGAGAACGGGGAGATTCTGGTGCTTCCGAAGTCCTGGTTTGAGCAGGATGTGAAGGAGCCCAGCAGAGGGTACATACCGGTGACGGCGGCTTATCCTTCCGACTGTGAGGGAAACCGGAAGGATTCCGGCGCTTATGTGACGCTTGAGATGGCTTACGGACCGATTTACGGGCTGTCCTCGGCGATCTCCGTGCGGGGCGATTACAATAATTATGTGATCAGCGCCTACCGCATCACCCAGACCGCAGCGCTTGTGAGCGATGATGAGACGGTGGCGGGGCTTGTGTACGATTATCCCCTCGGGAACAGCTCTGTGGATGCAGAAGGTTTTCTGAACGGGACGTCACGATTTGAGAAGGAGCCGCTGAATTACGGATATTTTATCCCGAAGGCCGGCGGGAAGCGCCCGCTGATTGTGTGGCTCCACGGCGCGGGGGAGGGCGGACTGGATGCAACCATCGCCTACACCGGCAACAAGGTGGTGCGGCTGGCGTCGTCAGAGGTGCAGGAGCTCTTCGGCGGGGCATACATCTATGCGCCGCAGTGCAAAACCTTCTGGATGGACGACGGCTGCGGCCAGATTTCCACCAGCGGAAACAGCATCTATGTGGAGGCGCTCAAGGCGGCTATCGACGAGTTTGTGTCGGATCATGACGCCATCGACCGGGACAGAATCTACATCGGCGGAGATTCCAACGGCGGATTTATGACGATGCGCATGATGATCGACTACCCGGACTATTTTGCGGCGGCTTTTCCGGTGTGCGAGGCCCTTCTGTCCGAGAAGATCAGCGATGAGCAGATTGCAAAGCTGGCAGAGAAGCCGATCTGGTTCACCCACGCGAAGAACGATCCGGTTGTCGTGCCGCAGGATTTTGTCGTTCCGACTTACGAGAGACTGATGGCTGCCGGGGCGAAGGATGTACATTTCACGTTCTGGGATAAGATCTGCGATATTCACGAAGGCTTTGTGGACGAGAAGGGGGAGCCGTATGAGTATTTCGGACATGCGGCGTGGATTCCGATGCTCAATGACGACTGTAAGACGGATTATGACGGAAACCCGGTTGTGTATGACGGGAAGGAGGTGTCGCTGCTGGAGTGGCTGGCGCTGCACCGGAAATAACATGCGGCTTCTCATCGTCGAGGTAATTCTTGACAGATCAGCCGCTTGCGGGTATTATAATTAAGGATAGAAGTAGTATTGCGGGAAATCCCGTCTT
>CATJJD010000060.1 GCA_949740385.1 uncultured Lachnospiraceae bacterium | reverse complement strand
TACGGCTACAGCGTCAACGGCGTGGCATATCTGCACACGGAGATTTTAAAGGAGAGCGAGTTAAACAGCTTTTACCGGCTCTATCCGGAAAAGTTCAACAACAAGACAAACGGCATCACCTTCCGCCGCTGGCTTATGTCCTGCAATCCGCAGCTGTCCGGCCTGATCACGGAGCTCATCGGGGAGGGCTGGAAGAAGGACGCAAACGAGCTGGAGCGCCTGGGCAATTTCTGCGGCAGCAGCGAGGTGCTGGACCGTCTCCTTTCAGTGAAGACGGAGCGAAAGGTGCTGCTTAAGGAGTATCTGAAGAGAACCCAGAACATGGAGTTTGACGAAAATTCCATCTTCGATATCCAGGTGAAGCGGCTGCATGAATACAAGAGACAGCAGATGAACGCCCTCTATGTGATCCACAAGTACTTCGAGATCCGCAGCGGAAAGAAGCCGGCCACGCCGATCACCGTATTTTTCGGGGCGAAGGCGGCTCCGGCCTACACCATCGCAAAGGATATTATCCACCTGATTCTGTGTCTGCAGCAGGTGATCAACCGGGACCCGCAGGTCAGCCCGTATCTGAAGGTGTTTATGGTGGAGAATTACAACGTGACGCTTGCGGAGAAGCTGATTCCGGCCTGCGACATCTCCGAGCAGATTTCCCTGGCGTCCAAGGAGGCGTCCGGCACCGGCAACATGAAGTTTATGTTAAACGGCGCGGTTACCCTGGGAACGATGGACGGGGCCAACGTGGAGATCGCGGAGCTTGTGGGGGAGGACAATATCTTCACCTTCGGCGAGGATTCAAAGACGGTCATCGAGCGCTACGACAGGGGCGACTACAGTGCGAGAAGCTACTATGAGTCCTCGGAGGCGCTTAAGAAGGCGGTGGATTTCATTGTGAGCGACACCGTAAAGGCCGCAGGACATCCGGAAAGCCTGGAGCGGCTGTATCATGAGCTTTTGAGCAAGGACTGGTTTATGACCTTCCCGGATTTTGAGGCCTATATTGAGGCGAGGGATCAGGCTTACGCCGCTTATACCGACCGCAGAGCCTGGGCGAAGAAGATGCTTGTCAACATAAGCAAGGCCGGATTCTTCTCTTCCGACCGGACAATTGCTCAGTATAATAAGGATATATGGAAATTAAACTGATTTTTCTCTTGCCTGCCCGCTCTTTGCATGGTATAGTTTTAGTAACGCGATCACAGCAGATGTGCGCGTGAACTGTCAGGTATGAGGACGGAAATTCAGGATGGAGGATGATGTCATGTCAGATATGAACAATTACGAAAAGAATAATGAGGGGGCCAACGGCTCTTACAGTCAGCCGCAGCAGCCGCAGCAGTTTAACTACAGCAGCGGTTTCGGATATACGGGCGCGCCGGTTCAGCAGCCGCAGCAGAAGGGAAAGTCCATTGCAGCTCTTGTGCTTGGTGTGTGCAGCTTAATTGCGTGGTTTATCCCGCTGTTCGGATACCCGGTGTCCATTGTGGGCATTGTTATGGGTGCGCAGGGGGTGAAGAGAGGAGGAAAAGGTATGGCGATTGCCGGTATTATTCTTTCGGCGATCGGTCTGATCCTGACGTTAATCAACTCCGTGCTGGGCGCAATGCTTGCCGTTTCGGCACTGTAAGAGATATAGGAGGCCTTCAGGCCGTAAAGCGGAAGATACGTTTTATATGGCATCATATAAAACGTATCTTCTTTGTAATCAGAGGCTTTGTATCACAGAGAGAAAAGGATGAACAGTTATGGTTAAAAAGCGCATGAGAGGGATTTGCTTTCTGCTTTTTTCCTGCGCGCTTCTTGCGGCCTGCGGGAGTGAGGAAGGGCCGGACAGGCAGGATACATACCGGCAGTACGGAATCAACTGTCTGGAGAGCGGCAGGTACGCGGAGGCCGTCACGGCGTTTCAGAACGCCCTTGACACTTCGGTGGGCCGGGTGGGAGAAAAGGAAATCGACACCTGCTTTTACAAGGCCAGGGCGCAGATTTTAAACGGGGCCGTGGAGGATGCGCTTGACACCTACGAGGCGGTCATTGCATTCAACGGGGACGGCAGGGCATACTTTTTGCGGGGCAGCCTCTACTTTGACCTCGGGGAGCAGGACAAGGCTCTTGCGGACTACCGGACCGCGGTGGAGGAGGAGAAAAACAACTACCAGATTTATATCGGCATATACGAGAAGCTGAGCAGCCACAATATGGAGGAGGAGGGGCTTAAGTACCTGAACGACGCCCTTGAGATCAAAAGCGAAAAGCCGGAGGATCTGCTCTACAAGGGCAGAATCTGCTTTTTTCTGGGGGAGTACGACGACGCGGTCACTTACCTGAAGAAGGCAGTCGAGGGGAATCAGCCTCTTGCGCCCTGGTATCTGGGGCAGGCCTTTGAGGCGAAGGGGGACGACGCCAACGCGCAGAAATACATCCGGCAGTATCTGGACAGCGGCGAGGCGACCTCCTACGATCTCTACGAGCTTGGAATGACGGAGATGGCGGACGGGGACTACGGCGACGCCATTGTCTACTACAACGAGGGTCTTGAGATGGACTCCGTGCCGAATAAGCAGAACCTGCTGCGGAGTCTGATTGCGGCTCACGAGCGAAACGGCGATTTTTCCGCGGCAAAGAAGGCGGCAGCCGAGTATGTGAAGCTGTACCCGGAGGACGAGGAGATGAGCAGAGAGTACATGTTTCTGCAGACAAGATAGCGTTAAAAGGGGGACATTTTATGGAAGAAAGAAAGAGTATAAATGAGCGGGTCATTCTGGTGGGCGTCTGCGGGCAGGAGGGGGACGATACGGCGGACTCCCTGGAGGAGCTCGGGCTTTTGTGCGGCACGGCGGGAGCCGAGGTGGTCGGCACCCTCATACAGAACCGGGAGCGCATTCATCCCGGCACCTATGTGGGAAGCGGCAAGGTGCAGGAGCTGGCCCAAATGGCGGAGGAGACCGGGGCCACCGGCATCGTCTGCGACGACGAGCTGTCCCCGGCACAGCTCTCCGGCCTGGGGGACCTTTTGGATGTGAAGGTAATGGACCGGACGCTGGTTATACTGGATATATTTGCGGCCCGCGCCACCACCAGCGAGGGGCGGATACAGGTGGAGCTGGCGCAGCTTAAGTACCGGCTGAGCCGCCTGAAGGGGCTCGGGCGCTCCATGTCAAGGCTCGGAGCCGGAATCGGCACGAGAGGGCCGGGCGAAAAGAAGCTGGAGATGGACCGCCGTCTGATCAGCGACCGGATTGCGCAGCTGAGACGGGAGCTCAAGGAGGTGGTAAAGCACCGGGAGATCACCAGGGCAAGGAGAAAGCGAAACGGTATTCCGGTGGCGGCTATTGTCGGTTACACAAACGCCGGAAAATCCACCCTGTTAAACCGGCTGACGGATGCGGACGTGCTGGCGGAGGATAAGCTTTTTGCGACGCTGGACGCAACCACCCGGCTTCTTGAGCTGGGCGGACGGCAGCAGGTGCTTGTGACGGACACCGTGGGATTTATCCGAAAGCTTCCGCACCATCTGATCGACGCCTTCCGCAGTACGCTGGAGGAGGCGAAATACGCGGATTACATTATCCATGTGGTGGACGCGTCCAACCCGCAGCGGGAGAAGCAGATGCACATTGTCTATGAGACGCTGGAAGGGCTTGGGGTGATGGGCGGCGAAAAAACAAAGCCGGTGGTGACGCTGTTTAACAAGCAGGATCTGCGGACGGACCATGAGCCTCTTCGGGACATGCGGGCGGACGAATCTCTGGGGATCTCCGCCGCAGACGGGGCGGGACTGGAGGAGTTCAGGGAGCTTCTCGGAAAAATGCTCCGGGAAAAAAGAATATTCATCGAGCGCACCGTGCCCTATAATCAGGCCGGCGTGATCTCCCTTGTGAGAAAGGCCGGGGAGCTTTTATCGGAGGAGTATGTGCCGGAGGGAATTGCGATTCGTGCCTACGTGCCGATGGAGGTGTACGGGAGGCTGGGGTAAGCGTATGCAGGCAAAACGCCCTCTGCACAGGCAGAGGGCGCTCACTTTAAGTATTTGATTTTCAGGCTTTCTTTGACATGGCGGAGCGCTTGCGCAGCGTCGGGTCGAGAATGCGCTTCCGGATGCGCAGGCTGGAAGGGGTGACCCCAAGCAGCTCGTCGGTGTCGATAAAGTCCAGAGCCTGCTCAAGACTTAAGATCCGCGGCGGCACAAGGGTGAGGGCTTCGTCCGCGGAGGAGGAGCGGGTGTTGGTCAGGTGCTTCTTTTTGCAGACGTTAAGCTCGATGTCCTCCGCTCTGGCGCTCTGGCCGATCACCATGCCGGAGTACACTTTCTCGCCGGGACCGATAAAGAGCGTTCCTCTCTCCTGTGCAGAGAACAGTCCGTAGGTGACGGACTCGCCGTTCTCGAAGGCGATCAGGGAGCCGGTGGCGCGGTAGGCGATGTCTCCTCTGTGCGGCTCGTAGCCGCCAAAAATCGTGTTGATGATGCCGTTTCCCTTCGTGTCGGTGAGAAATTCGCCGCGGTAGCCGATTAAGCCGCGGGACGGAATCTTAAACTCCAGGCGGGTGTAGCCGCCGGCAATGGAGCCCATGTTCAGAAGCTCGCCCCGTCTTTGCTGGAGCTTTGAGATGACCGCGCCGGTAAACTCGTCCGGAACGTCCACGTAAGCCGTCTCCATGGGCTCTAAGAGTTTGCCGTTCTCATCCTTTTTGTAGAGAACCTCCGCTTTGCTCACGGCGAATTCGTACCCCTCCCGGCGCATGTTCTCGATGAGAACCGAAAGGTGCAGCTCGCCCCGTCCGGAAACCTTTAAGCTGTCCGGGCTGTCGGTCTCCTCCACCCGGAGGGAGACGTCGGTGTTGAGCTCGCGGAAGAGACGGTCGCGGATGTGGCGGGAGGTGACGTATTTTCCCTCCTGCCCTGCCAGCGGGCTGTCGTTTACGATAAAGTTCATGGAGATCGTAGGCTCCGATATTTTCTGGAACGGAATGGCAAGGGGCGCCTCCGGCGCGCAGATGGTATCGCCGATGCGGATGTCCGCAATGCCGGATATGGCGACGATCGAGCCGATTTCAGCCTCCTCCACGTCGACCTTGTTTAAGCCGTCGAATTCGTAGAGCTTGCTGATGCGCACCTTTTTAAGCTTGTCCGGCTCGTGGTGGTTTACGACAACCGCCTCCGCCCCGACGCGTATGCTGCCGTTGTCCACCTTGCCGATTCCGATGCGGCCCACATACTCGTTGTAGTCGATGGTGCTGATGAGCACCTGGGTGTTGGCGTCCGGGTCTCCGGTGGGCGCCGGAATGTAGTTTACGATTGTCTCAAACAGCGGCGTCATG
>CATJJD010000059.1 GCA_949740385.1 uncultured Lachnospiraceae bacterium | reverse complement strand
TTTTCATAGCTTTGCCGCAAGTCCTCCATATCAGCGTCATAGAAACGGCCAGTCTCATGGACCCGTCTGGTAAGCTGGTTGAGGTTGTTGCTGGACCTGTGCAGCAGGGACACCAGCTCCCGCAGCTCCGGCAGATCGAGATTGACCACATAACCATCGACTGCCATCTTACGGAGATAGGCGCTGAGGTTATTTGTGCCGTACTGCTTCATTTTCCGTTCAATCAGCTCCCGCTCCTGTTCAGATACATAAAACAGCAGCGGCACATCTCGTTTCCGCTTCGCCGCCATCAGCGTTCCTGTTCCTTGGTCCTGCCTCTGCCGGACGGCTTGGATACGTCAGCCCTCTCCTGCAATTTCTTCCGTACAGATGGTTTTCGCAGGCGCAGCGGCTGAAAACGGTTTTCGTTCTGGGAGATCAAGGCATACGTCCCTCTGCGCCCCTCCAATTCAGAGAAGGACAGTGATTGGAAGGGCAGCATAGCGGCCAGCCGTTCCCGGTCCTTTGGCTTGGCCCGCGCCAGGAAATCGTCGGAAATCAGGGCTTTGAACTGCATACCGTCAGGGCTGTCCGGCTCCCGCGCATTTTGAAACTGCGTGAGAATATGTGAGGCTTCCGCCTTGATGTCCGCTGCTTTGAGCGGTTCGCGCAGACGTATTTCCCGCCGCACCATATCAATGAAGCCATCCAGCACATAGGGATGGCTGGTTACGCGGCAGTCGTCCCGTTCCCTCTCCGGGACATACATCGGGATAGTTCTTGCCCAGGATTTATTGCTGGAGGAGAAGCGTTCATCCCAATCCTGCTGCTGTACAGTGTTGGCAAGCACATAGGTGACACGCTCTGGTGAAAACTGTTTAAGCACACCGGCAGCTGCGGCCTTGGACAAATGCATCCCGTCAAAGTGCTCCCGGATAGCGGATTCAATCGCTTCCTTACAGGCCCGGTTGAGCTTGCGTGAGGCATGATACTGTCCCAGCTCGCCATTCTCCCGCGCACAGGCGGCGGGGAACCGGTAGATCGGTGTCTTATCTATTTTTGCCATGCTCACCGTGCCTCCTGTTCCTTGGCCCTGCCCCTGCTGGGCGGCTTGGGCGCGTCAGCCTGCTCCTGTAACTTTTTCTGCACGGACGGCTTCTGCAGACGCAGCTTTTTATTGCGGTTCTCATCGGCGCGAATCAAAGCGAAGGTCCCCTTACGGCCCTCCAGCGTGGAGATCGAGAGGGTGGAGAAGGGCAGCATATCCATGAGCCTGTCATGATCTTTGGTCTTAGCCCGTGCCAGGAAATCCGGAGATACCTGCACCATAAAATGCGTCCCGTTGGGACTGTTTGGCTCCTGCGCCGCCTGAAAACCCTCCAGAATGCGAGCGGCCTCCGCCCGGATGTCCGCTGCCTTGAGGGGCTGTGTCATCAGGTGTTCG
>CATJJD010000058.1 GCA_949740385.1 uncultured Lachnospiraceae bacterium | reverse complement strand
CCCACATTTCAATCCTGTCTGCGCACAGTGTTATCTTCCAACTTTACGTCCCGTAAACAGATATAACATACGCGATCCATTTATCTCCGATTACCTCCGTTCGAAATTCTTCTGCACGTTCACGCATTTTTCTTCCAGTCTCTTCTCTTTTTTTATGATCCGCAAGCAATTCTGTCATCTTATCAGCCAATGCCGCCTCATCACCTGTCGGTACAAGCATATCGCGCAATTTATCCCCGAAAAGCTCCCGGGGACCTCCGCATGGACAGTCCGTCGATATAGAGGCAACCCCCACAGCCATTGCTTCCATCAGAGCATTCGGCATCCCTTCATAATCCGAGGACAATACAAATACACTGGCGCCGGATAAAATGTCTTCTACTGTTTCCGTTTTTCCCATCAGGTGTACACGGTTCTGTAAGCTCAGTCTCTCAACCAGATCCGGAATATCACTGTCCGTTTCAATCGCTCCGTATATGTATAGCTGAACCTCTGGAAAATTCTCACAGATCCGGTGGAAGGAGCGAATCAGTAATGCATGATTTTTCTGCGGTACAACTCTTCCACAAGTGACAATATCTGTACCTCCGCCAGGTTTTGTCTGGTAAAATTTTTTATCCACGACATTAAAAATAACTTTTGAACGACTCCGCAGTCGTTTCGGAAACCATTCTCCTGCTTCATCTGTCTGAAACACCGCCCCATCTGCCAGAGGCAATATGTACTTTCCTACAATTCTTCCGATCATTCCTTTATATTCCTGTTTCGGATCATTCCGCACGGAAACGATTGTTTTGACAGGTAATCCTGCGGAGGCAAATACAAGTCTGAAATTTGCCTCCCCCATAAAGGAAACTGCCACGTCGACTTTTTCACACTTTAAAATTTTTCTGATTTCCCGAATTCGACTGACATTTCGGCGGATGCGCGACTGCACAATCTGTTCCTTCTCAATTGACATTCTCCTCACCTTTTTACTGCAGGAATATTCATCCCTGATTCGAAAAGAGGTGAGCAGAATCGTATCCCACCCATGTTCCGCAAAATAGGAAGCTGTATTGCTGATCGCGCGTTCCGCTCCGCCTCTGCCTAATGCATTGATATAAAACAGTATTTTCATCTTCCGTACCTTCAAGTTTATCCTATATTTATATAATAATTTTGCAGCCACCTGGCATTCGCCCTGACGTCATATCCCGCATCCACGATCTGCTGCATCATATTCTTTCTT
>CATJJD010000057.1 GCA_949740385.1 uncultured Lachnospiraceae bacterium | reverse complement strand
TGCCGCCGATCATGTTGAGCAGTGTTGTCTTTCCCGAGCCGGAAGCGCCGATGACGGCGGTAAATGTTCCTTTTTCAATGCAAAGGTCAACGCCGTTTAAGGCGTGCACCGCGCTTTCGCCCTTCCCGAAGGTCTTATAAAGCTGATGTACCGTTACGATGTCCACTGGCCGCTTCCTCACTTTCGTTATTCTGGCTTAACAGGTAGACGGAAAATGTCGTCCCCTCGCCGACTTTCGACTTTACGCTGATATATCCCTTCTGCCGGGTGATAATGCCGTTTGCCAGGTACAGCCCAAGCCCCACGCCCTCCTCTGCGGCCACATCCTGCGCCCGGTAAAATCGTTTAAAAATGTCATTGCAGTGTTCCTCCGGTATGCCGATGCCGGTGTCGGAAATGTCGATCCGGGTGTAAAACTGCCAGGGGCGCACAAGAACCTCTATTCTGCCGCCGGCGGGCGTGTACTTCACCGCGTTGTCCAGAATATTTCCGAGGGCCTCCGCCGTCCACTTCGGATCGTTTCGCACCGCAGTCGCTCCGTCACAGGAGACGGACAGCTCCAGATTTTTCTGCTCTGCTCTGGCAAGAACCGTATTCATGGCGTCGGCGATCACGTCGCTCAGACGGACGGTCTTTAGTGTGAAGGTGAAGGTTCCGGTTTCCAGCCGCGACATTTTAATGAGGGACTGCATCAGAAAGTCCAGCTTGCAGATTTGCTGGTCCATCGTCTGCAGGAACAGCGCCCGCTTTTCTTCGGGGATGTCCTGCCTTTTCAGAATGCCGGTGTAGAGTCTTGCGTTTGCGATGGGTGTTTTTACCTGGTGGGAGATGTCGCTGACCAGGCTCTGGAGCGTCTGCTTGTCCCGGATACTCTGCAGATGCCCCTCGTTCATTATGTCGTAATACTGCATCAGCTTCCCCTGCACCTTCGACGTGAGAGAATCCTCGTAGGGGCAGAAATTCTCCGGCACGCGGCCCCCGATGGCGGCGTCCATCGTCTCGCATATCTCGTCCGCAAACCTTCGGATCTGTGACCGCTGCAGCGCCGCCCACAGTCCGGCCACAAGAAAAACACCTGCGCATAAGGCAAGAAGCGCATACCGCACAGATGTCCGGGGCACATACTCCCACAGCAGACGGACAATGGCCGCTGCAATGCCAAAAGCCGCCAGCGCCAGTAAGACGTACCCAGGCAGCAGCCGCCGCTTTTTCATCGCTTCCTCCCCTCGCCCTTCCACACGTAGCCCATACCCCGGACCGTTCGAATGTAGGTGTGACTCTCGTCCTCGATCTTGGTCCGCAGGCGGTTCATGGTCACGGTCAGGGTATGATCGTCGATAAAATTGCCGCCGCTGTCCCACAGCCGTTCCAGAAGAATCTGCCGGGTGAGAATCCTTCCCGCATTATCCGTCAGCGCCCGCAGCAGCTTGTATTCGTTCGGCGTTACAGAGAGCTTTTCCGCTCCCCTTCGCGCGGTCAGGGACGAAAAATCCAGCTCCAGAAAACCGTCGCTCCAGAGCTCGCCGGACGGCTCCCCGGCGCAGCCCTCCGCCCGGCGCAGCGCAACCTCCACGCGGCGCAGCAGTATCTGCATGTGAAAGGGCTTCGTCACATAGTCATCCGCCCCAAGGTCAAAGCCCGCCAGCACATCCTGCTCCAGGTCGTTGGCCGTCAGAAAAATAACCGGAAGCTTCGGCCGCCCGCTCTTTATACTGCGGCACAGATCAAAGCCGCTGCCGTCCGGCAGATTCACATCCAGCAAAGCCAGGTCGAACCGGTCCTCCCGAAGCAGCGTCTCCGCTTTTGCACAGCTATAGGCGGCCACCGTAATATAGCCGCTGTTGTCCAGCTCAAAGCACAGTCCGGCGCTCAGCGCCAGGTCGTCCTCCACCACTAAAATTCTCATCGCATCTGCCTTCCCCACAAATATTTTCGGATGCCGGGCATCGAATTACTGTTCATAATTATTTTACGCCGACACTCATGTGCGTCACGGCATATATTCCGAAACGGCTTCTCGAAACGGCTCGAATATCCGGTTACGGGGATGGACTGCAAAATCCATCTCCTTTTTTGTAACCGGGTGCATAAGCTTCAGCCGGAATGCACAGAGAGCAAGCTGCTGCTGCTCCTCTTTTGTGCCGTAGCGGCTGTCGCCTGCAAGCGGAAAGCCGTGATGCGCCATCTGCACCCGAATCTGGTGGTGCCGCCCGGTATACAGACAGACCGCAAAGCATACCCAATCTTCCTGCCGCCCCACGGCCCGGCAGGAAAGCTGTGCGCGCTTCGCCTGTGAATCGCTCCTGTCGGCGATAACAGAGAAATTGCGCTTTCTGTCAAAACGGATGTAGTCCGTCCAGTCCTCCCAGTCCTTTGGCGTCTGCCGGTTCTCACTGACCCGCCCCACCGCACAGTAATACTTTCCGATGCTCCGCTCCTTCACCTGCCCGGAAAGCGCCGCCGCGGCCACCCTCGTCTTTGCGAACACCAAAAGCCCCTCCACCGGCTGATCCAGCCGGTGCACCGTTCCGATCCAGGGCGTCTCGCCCCGGGCCGCGCGCCGGTTTCGCAGCAGACTCACCATATCCTGCTGCCCCAGCCTCGCCGTCTCCGTGGCAAGGCCCGCGGGCTTGTAGCAGACGATGAGCGCGTCGTCCTCCCAGAGGATTTCGATTTCATCTTCCGGTTTTTTTCTGTTTATTGTCCGGTCGTCCATATCATCATTCCTGTCGGTTTTCATCCTGTATTAAAAGCTGCCGGCAGCGCACTGCCGGCAGCAAAAGCATGCTTCTGCTGATCAGTAGTTCTCCGCGTGCACTTCAAAATAGCTCTGCGGGTGATTGCAGGTCGGGCATACCTCCGGCGCTTCGGTCCCCACAACGATGTGTCCGCAGTTGCGGCACTCCCACACCCTGACCTCGCTCTTTTTGAACACCGCTGCAGTCTCCACATTCTTAAGCAGCGCGCGGTATCTCTCCTCGTGGTGCTTCTCGATCTCTCCCACGAGACGGAACTTCCCTGCCAGCTCCGGGAAGCCTTCCGCCTCCGCGGTCTTTGCAAAATTCTCATACATATCGGTCCACTCGAAGTTCTCGCCGTCGGCAGCCGCCGCAAGGTTCTCCTTCGTGTCGCCGATGCCGTTCAGCTCCTTAAACCACATCTTTGCGTGCTCTTTCTCGTTGTCCGCCGTTTTCAAAAACAGGCTGGCGATCTGCTCGTAGCCTTCCTTTTTCGCCACCGACGCGAAATAGGTGTATTTATTTCGCGCCTGGGATTCCCCGGCAAATGCCGCCTCCAGATTCTTCTCCGTCTGTGTGCCCGCATACTTTGTTGTTTTCATGTCTGTATCCTCCTTCATAAAATCCGGTCTGTTATATATTTGCCGCGCCCGCATGCGCGATGTCTGTGTTCTCCGAAATCTCCCGGCTGACGGTACAAAGATCCGCCACCGACAGGCCGTGAATATCGGCGTTGCCGGTAATTCTGCCAAATGTCCTGAGCTCGCTGGCCGAGCAGGTCAGGTAGTTCTCCACCCGCTTTGCCGCCGCATCGATATGCAGCCGTTTCCGCAGCGCCTCGTCCTGCGTGGCAACGCCCACCGGACACATGCCCGTGCCGCAGATGCGATACTGCTGGCAGGCCGCCGCAACCATGGCCGCCGATGCGACCGCAACCGCGTCCGCCCCCATGGCGATGGCCTTCGCGAAATCCGACGACACCCGAAGTCCGCCTGTGATCACCAGGTCAATATCCGCGCGAACCCGATCCAGATACTTTCTCGCCCGATAAAGGGCGAAGATGGTCGGAACGCTGGTGGAATCTCTTATGATGGCCGGCGATGCGCCGGTGGCGCCGCCGCGTCCGTCGATCGTAATAAAATCCGGCTCCGCATGGACGCAGAACTCCAGATCCCGCTCTATGCGGCCGGCTGCAATCTTAATTCCGATCGGTCTGCCGCCGCTTCTCTCCCGCAGCTCACGCACCAGCCTTTTTAAATCGTCCGCGCTGTTGATTCCCGGAAATTTTGACGGGCTTATAACGTCCTGTCCCAGGGGCTTGTTTCGG
>CATJJD010000056.1 GCA_949740385.1 uncultured Lachnospiraceae bacterium | reverse complement strand
TATTTATTTCTGGAAGAATCCCATCCCCAGTTGCAGTCAGGCTGTGAAAACTTCCGTTTGCAGCCACAGTCGGAGCCTTTCGAGCAGCCGCAAATCCTCCTGGAACGTTCCAGTCTTGTGGTTTCAAGAGGAGTCCCGTCACCGGCAAGTGAAAGGTGGCGTGGATCAATCAGTCCCCTGCGGATGGATTCATCAAGGAACTGGGTTTTATACAGCCGGAAGATCAGCCAGAACGGGTTCTTATTCGGAAGGTTGATGCGCTGCATAAGGGGAAGGAGCTTTGCGGCGGCACTGTCCGTGTCGCAGGGGGTTTTATCACCATGTTTTTTCCCTTTTTCCGGTTTGGTTTTTTTATGCTTAACCTGGCTGATGTAGTTGTCTTTGTCAGACTGCCACAGGCGGTTGAAGAAATCGTAAAAAGTCCCGACACCGGGAGTGTCATCGGCAGGGAAACCACTGAGGATGGCGTACAGAGGGGTTAATTTCAGCAGCCTGCACCATTCGGTAATGGAATCTACCTTCAGTACGATGGAGAGAAGGTAGGAACGGAGCAGGCAGGAAGGGAAACGTGAGGCGGGTTTGCCGAGCGGGGAATAGAACTCCTGCATGATGGTATCCGTTTCAGAAAGATCAAGATACCAGAATTTCACAATGATACCCCAAGTTTGTTTAGGGAGAGCAAAGGGGTCGGGGAATAAATTCAGAAATTCGGATACAAAAGTATTCTGATAGGCGTTATGACCGCCATAATTAACAGGTAACATAAAAATTGCCTCCAATCAAAAAATGTTTACCGGCCGCGCCGGAATGAAAAGTGCTTTTTTCATTGAGAGGCGCGAAGCGCCGCATTTTTTGAATGGTTTGTCAAGTGTTTTTGGCAAAAAAGTGGGGGAATTTTTATAAAACAGGATTTGAAAGTTGCATAAAATAAGGGCTGGAGAATCCGAGAGACTATTAAATGGCAGAGGAGGGGAACAGGAATTATGGAATTATGGAAAAAATCCAGAAGGGAATTTATTTTTCTCTGCGTCCGTGTCATTCTGGTGATTTTCGCAAAAAACGTTACCGGCCTGGCAGTATCCTTATTTTTTTATATCGGCAGCCTTCATTTATGCCTGTGGTATCTGAGGGAAGACTTTTCACTGAAAACAGATTTTTCGTCTGTTCCGCAGATTTTACATGGTTTGTGGAGCGGCGTTTTGATGTTGGTTATCAACGTGGCAATGGCTTACGTTTGTTTCGGTATACATATAACATTTGTTTTTCACGTGCCTGCCAGAAGTTCGCTGTTATTTAATATTTTATTCTGGGCACTTGTTGCGGTTACGGAGGAATTGAATTTTCGGGTATGCTTTTATCGAATTTTTGAGAAGATGCATATGCATAAATTATGGAATGCCATCACGGTTTCTCTGGTGTTTGGGGTGGGGCACCTGTATGTGGATGGGATGCCTGTGCAGTGTATCAGTACAATTATTTTTTCGCTGCTGCTGTTTTGCTTCCTGCATACAGTGGATCATTATACGATTGTTTCCTGTATGAGTGCTCATTTTATATATGGTATTTTATGTATTTTTCTTGTTTATTCTTAGACAGTCCTGTTCTTAACCTCTGTTGACGAGAGGGGTTAAAAGCGGGTATAATAAAGCCGGAAGGGACGGAGGTGGTGATTGTGAATTTTTACCATCCGTGGACAGAGGAAGGGAAAAGGAAAGGCAGAAGAAAACAGCCTGTTAAGAGAACATATGAAACCAGTATCCGTACCGGAGAAGCGCTGGCCGGCATGGTAAAGCAGGTTCGAAAACTGCAGAAGCGGGACTGCTTTGAACAGATCAGCAAATATCTGTACAGCGATGACTATACCCGTGTGTGCGCGGTTTATGGGCTGCGCCGGACGGGAAAGACCACCATGCTCTTCCAGGCGATTGCGGATATGTCGGAAGCGGATTTTGATAAAACGGCTTATGTGAAAATGCGGACGTCTGATCGTATCGAGCATATCGCCCGTGATTTAGACCGGCTGTATGAGGACGGATTCCGGTATGTGTTTATTGACGAGGTCACGCTTATGGAAGACTTCATTGATTCCGCCGCTTTATTTTCAGATATATATGCGATGATGGGAATGCGGATTGTCCTCTCAGGGACAGATTCCCTGGGATTTTGGCTTGCAGAGGGCAACGAGCTGTATGACAGGGTGCGCATGGTGCACACCACATTTATCCCGTACAGGGAATACAGCAGGCTGCTTTGCATAGACAGTATAGACGAGTATATCCGCTACGGCGGCACGCTCCGCAGGGGGGAGACAGACTTTGACGATGCAAAACTGACAGATGGGGATGCGTCTTTTCGGGATGACGAATCGACGCGGAAGTATATTGACACCGCCATCTGTAAAAACATTCAGCACTCCCTTGCCTGCTGTGAGCACGGGAATTATTTCCGCCATCTTTTTGAACTGTATGAAGCGGGGGAGCTGACAGGAGCAATCAACCGGATCATTGAGGATATGAACCACCGTTTTGTGCTGTCCGTGCTGACGAAAGATTTTAAATCCGGCGACCTCGGAAATACTGCAAAAAATCTCCTGAAAGAACGCGACCAAAGGAAGCGCACCGGCATTCTGTATGAAGTGGACAGGGAAACGATTACCGGACGGCTGATGGACATTCTGGATATACGCAATGCAGAGGAACAGACGATCGGTATCACCTGCGAGCATGTGGCAGAGATTAAGCAGTACCTGATAGCGATGGATTTGATTATCGACTGCCCATCGGAATCCGGTGAGCCGGGGCTTAAGCCGGAAGAGCATATCCTGTTCACGCAGCCGGGAATGCGTTACTGTCAGGCACAGGCTCTTGTCCATTCGCTTATGAAGGATGAAACCTTCCTGGCGCTGGAGCTGGGGCAGAGGACGGCCATAACGGAGAGGCTTCTGGAAGAGGTCCGGGGAAGGATGATGGAGGAAATTATCCTGCTGGAAACGGCAAAGGCTTCCGGCAGGAATTTTGACGTGTTTAAGCTCCGCTTTGCCAGAGGGGAGTTTGACATGGTTATTTTTGACAAAAAGAATGCTGCCTGTGCTGTTTATGAGATCAAGCACAGCCGCAAATGTGTCCGGGAGCAGGCCAGACATCTGGCGGATGAGGAAAAGCTTGCGCTTACAACGCTGCGGTTTGGGAAACTGGCAGGCAGGTATGTATTATACCTGGGAGAGAATCTGGACACCGAAGAAGGGATCGCCTGGCGTAATGCAGAGCAGTTCTTAAAGAATCTGCAGAAAATAACTCCGGAGAGCGGGCTGGAGGCTTTCTGCCTGCGGATCGGAAAGAATAGCATTGATTTTTCGGGAAAACTGTTTTAAAATACCCGAAGGAAGGGAAAACTGTGAGTTTACCGGCTGCGGGCGCAAAAGAGCGTCTGTTTATGGAAAAGGAGACGAGGAAGCTATGACGAAGATTGATATTATCTCCGGCTTTTTGGGGGCCGGAAAGACGACGTTAATTAAGAAGCTGATCGACGAGGCGTTTCGCGGGGAGCAGATTGTGCTCATCGAGAACGAGTTCGGAGAGGTGGGCATTGACGGCGGGTTTTTAAAGGACGCGGGCATTGAGATCACGGAGATGAACTCGGGCTGCATCTGCTGTTCTCTGGTGGGTGATTTCGGCAGGAATTTAAATGAGGTGATCACGAAATTCCACCCGGACCGGATTCTGATCGAGCCGTCCGGCGTCGGAAAGCTCTCGGATGTGATGAAGTCGGTGATGGATGTGGAGAAGGAGCAGGATGTGAAGCTGAATGCCCTTGTCACGGTGGTGAATGCAAAAAAGGCAAGTAAGCAGATGAAAGCCTTCGGCGAGTTTTTCAACAACCAGATTGCCTATGCGACTACCGTGATTTTAAGCCGCAGCCAGAGTGCGACGCCGGAGCAGACGGAGTTTTGCGTGAAGCAGATTCAGGAGCTGAACCCGAAGGCGGCAGTCATCACGACCGACTGGGATCAGCTCTCGGGCGGACAGATACTTGCCGCCATGGAGGGGCAGGACAATCTGGAGATGAAGGTGCTGGCGGAGGCACGCCATGCCAGTGACGAGAAGGAGCACGGGCACCATCATCATGACGGTCATCACGACCACGACCATCATGACGGCCACCATGAGCACGAGGAGCACGGAAGCGACTGCACCTGCGGCTGTCATGATCACGACCATGATCACCATCACAGCGATCATGATGATCATGAAGGCCACGATCACGCTCATCATGAAGGCCGCGGTCACGATCATCACAGCGGTCATCATCACGATCATCATGAAGGCCACGGCAGCGATCACCACGGGGATCACGGCAGCGACTGCCCCTGCGGCTGTCATGATCACGACAGCCACCACGCCGACGATATTTTCACAAGCTGGGGCAAGGAGACGCCGCGCCGGTTCGAACGGGCGAAGCTGGAGGAGATCTTAAAGGCTTTTGCCGACTCCGACAACATCCTGAGGGCGAAGGGCATGGTGGAGAGCACCGAGGGCGGCTGGCTGTATTTTGACATGGTGCCGGGCGAGTATGAGATCAGAGAGGGCGAGCCGGACTACACCGGGCGGATTGTGGTGATCGGTACGGATATTCACGAGAAAGAGCTGATGGAGCAGTTCGGACTGTAAGCTTTTTTCGGGCCCGGGCATTTGCCCGGGCTCCGTGAAAAAGCGGGCAGCCCCTGGCAGAAAAAGGAGAGAAAGAGCATATGGCACAGGAGATTCCCGTATATATTTTTACGGGCTTTATGGACAGCGGAAAGACCAGCCTGGTGAAGGAGACGTTATTTGAAAATGATTTCGGGGACGGCGCAAGGGGCGTCATTATCATGTGCGAGGACGGCGAGACCGAGTACGACGAGGCGGTGCTGGGCCAGGTGAATTTCCGGCTGGCCGGAATCGACAGCGAGGAGGATTTTTCGGCGGAGCGTCTGGAGGAGATCAGCCGCATTTACCGGCCCGAGCAGGTGTTTATCGAGTACAACGGAACCTGGAACGTTTCCCGTCTGCTGGAGACAAAGCTTCCGAAGGGCTGGGTGATCGTCCAGTCTCTGGCCACGGTGGACGCCACAACCTTTGACCTGTATATGAACAACATGCGGGCCATGATGCAGGAGCAGGTGTTTACCAGCGACGTGGTCATTTTTAACCGGACCGACGACGATACGGACAGAGGGCGTCTGCGCCGGATGATCAAGGCGATTAACCGGAAAGCCCAGATTGTGTACGAGAGAAAGGACGGCACCATAGACGAGCGCCCGGAGGAGCTGCCGTTTGACATCAGTCAGGATCTGATCGAGCTGTCGGACGCGGACTATGCCATCTGGTATATGGACGCCATGGAGAATTACAAAAAGTACGACGGGAAAAAAGTAAAATTCCGCGCCTATGTGTACAACCCCCAGAAGCTGAAAAAGGGCGTGTTTGTGCCGGGCCGCTTTGCCATGACCTGCTGCATCGAGGACGTGACGTTCATCGGATTCAAGTGCAGGTACGACAGAGAGGAGGAGCTGGCGCACAAAACCTGGATTGACATCACGGCGGAGGTGCATGTGGAATTTGCGAAGGAGTACAAGGGAAAAGGCCCGGTGCTCTATGCGCTGCAGGTCGAAAAGGCAGAGAAGCCGGAAGACGAGCTGGTCTATTTTTCGTAAAAAAAGTCATAAGATGGCGGAAAAATCTTGCCTGATTCAAAAACTTCTATTACAATAAGAGATGCAGTGCGCATCTCTTTTGTTGCAGTGAAAAGACTGCGCTGCTGTGAAGTCTTAAAGTTGATGGCCATAAGCCATGCAGCAGATCAGGGAATCTACATAAACCAGGAGGAAGAATATGTATCCAATCGTTCGAAGGGAGAAGTTGGCGGACAACATCATTCTGATGGATGTGAAAGCGCCGCGCGTTGCGAGGGAGTGTCTGCCGGGGCAGTTTATCATTGCAAAGACGGATGAGGTGGGAGAGCGCATCCCGCTTACCATATGCGACTACGACAGAGAGAAGGAGACGGTGACCATCGTGGTACAGACCATCGGCGCAGGTACGGAGCGCATGATGGCGCTCGGCGAGGGCGATGAGCTTTCGGACTTTGTGGGTCCGCTTGGATGTCCGTCCGAGCTGTGTATGGAGGAGAATCTGGAGGAGACAAAAAAGAAGAGCATCGTCTTTATCGCGGGAGGTCTTGGAACCGCGCCGGTTTACCCGCAGGTGAAGTGGCTCAGCGAGCACGGCGTCGCGGTGGATGTGGTTATGGGCTTTCGCAGCAGAGACATCGTGTTTTATGAGGAAGAGATGAAAAAGGTTGCCGGGAATGTGTACGTGTGTACCGACGACGGTTCTTACGGATTTGCGGGAAACGGCAGCCAGCAGCTTGAGGCCCTTGTGAACGGCGGAAAGCACTACGATGCGGCGGTTGCCATCGGGCCGATGATTATGATGAAATTTACATGCCTGCTGACGAAAAAGCTTTCGATTCCTACGGTTGTATCCATGAACCCGATTATGGTGGACGGCACCGGCATGTGCGGCGCCTGCCGTCTTGTCGTGGGCGGCGAGGTGAAGTTCGCCTGTGTGGACGGGCCGGAGTTCGACGGACATCTGGTGGATTTCGACCAGGCGATGAAGCGCCAGCAGCAGTATAAAACAGAGGAGGGCCGCGCAAAGCTTGCATACGAGGAAGGCAGCACACATCACGGCGGCTGCGGAAATTGCGGAGGTGACAGATAATGGATGTAGATGTATTAGTGAGAGTGCCGGTGCGGGAGCAGGAGCCGAAGGTGCGGGCGACGAACTTTGAGGAAGTGTGCTACGGATATAACGAGGAGGAGGCAGTGGCGGAGGCCACCCGCTGCCTGAACTGCCAAAATGCCCAGTGCATGAAGGGCTGTCCGGTGTCCATCGACATCCCGGCATTCATTCAGCAGGTGAAGGACCGGGATTTTGAGGGGGCTTATCAGACGATCTCCGCATCCTCCGCTCTTCCTGCAGTGTGCGGCCGCGTCTGCCCGCAGGAGAGCCAGTGCGAGGGCAAATGCATCCGGGGCATCAAGGGCGATCCGATCTCCATCGGTAAGCTGGAGCGCTTTGTGGCGGACTGGGCGAGAGAGCACGGCATCAGGCCGAAGAAGGCGGAAAACGCCAACGGTCGGAAGGTGGCCGTCATTGGTTCCGGCCCTGCAGGTCTGACCTGCGCCGGGGATCTGGCAAAGCTCGGCTACGATGTGACCATATTTGAGGCGCTGCTCCGGGGGGGCGGCGTGCTCTGCTACGGCATTCCTTAGTTTCGTCTGCCGAAGGACGCGGT
>CATJJD010000055.1 GCA_949740385.1 uncultured Lachnospiraceae bacterium | reverse complement strand
GCCGTTGTAATCCGTATGCTCCCCGATCATATTGACGCGCCCCGGCGCAAAATAGACATTAATATCGCCGCCGCCAAAAACCTCCTCAAATTTTTTCAGCACATCCTTCTCAATCATCTCTGTTCTCCTTACTGGTTTCTTCAACTGGTAACTTCATTATAGCAATGGCCCCTGCCTTTGCAATACCCGCCGGGCAAGTTGCAACATTCCCATGAATTTATGCAACATTTTTACATATCCGGCCTCTGCCTCACCCTTTTTTAAAGTCCCGGATCACATCCAGCGCAGGAAGCGCGTTTCCCTCGTAGTCAAACAGCGCCTGATTGGCCCACTCATTGCCGCACGGACCGGGATCGCCCATATATTTCAGCGAAGCGGGCGTGGCCCAGCCGGAGCCGGAAACCGGAATCCAGGCCGGCTCCCACCAGAAAAAGCCAAGCCCCTTATTGTCCCTGACCCCTGCGACGCGGCTTAAGAAATCCTTCGTGAAATCCGCCTGTCCCTGCACCGTCATGGGATACTCGACTTTGTCCACAAGCTCCTGCCTCGTAGCATATCCCTTTCTCTCGTGGGCCGCCAGCTTCTCGTAGTCCGCGTAATCCTCCATCGTGTGCCCCATGGAAACCTCCGCCACGATCAGCTCCTTCCCGTAGCGGACCGCAATGTCGTTCATGTTGTACTCCAGATCCGAGAGACTCCCGTGCCAGAAGGGATAGTAGGAAAGGCCGATGAAGTCGAAATCCTCCCCCCTCTTCTGGTACTCGTCAAACCATTCCCGGTAGAGGGCATTGTTGCCGCCGTTGTCCAGATGGAGCATGACCTGCACATCCCGGCACACCGCGCGGCAGGCGCGGATTCCGGCGCTGACAAACGACGCGATACAGTCGTACCGGGGCGTTCTCCCCTCCGGCCATAAAAGCCCGTTGGACAGCTCGTTTCCCACCTGAACCATCGTGACGTTAACCCCGGCTGATACCGCCGCTCTCAGGGATTCCTCCGTGAAATCGTACACGGCCTTTGCAAGCTCATCCGGGCCGAAATCCTGCCAGGCCTTCGGCTTGATCTGCTTGCCCGGGTCCGCCCAGAAATCACTGTAATGAAAATTTAAGAGCACTCCAAAGCCCGCGTCGCTGACCCGCCTGGCAATGGCAAGCGTTGTTTTCAGATCGTTGTTTCCCGCGCCGTAGGGCTCCCCCTCTTCGGACTTCGGATCATTCCAGATGCGCAGCCGAATGGTGTCGACGCCGCAGTCTCTCATAATGTCCAGAATATCCCGCTCTTTTCCCCCGTAAAAATATTTTGCGCCGCACTGCTCCATCTCCTGCAGTGTGGACAAATCCATTCCTTTTATAAATCTGCTCATCTCTTCCCCTTATTCTCCGATAACACAGCCGGGGAAAAAAGCTTCTCCCCGGCTGTATCTGGCCTTTTTTCAGTCGAAATCAAATTTGTCGAAGCGCCGGTACATGGCGCCGTACTTCTTTCTCACATCCTCATTTCCCGCGAGCACCTCCGCCTCCGTGCCCCGGAACTGACAGCGGATACAGCTGTAAATGCCGGTATCCTTATTGTAAAACATGTCAATGTCCAGATCCCGCATAAAGCAGGACGGGCACCGGTAGTTTAATTTGCCTTTTCCAAGCTGAGCCATGTCGCAAATACCTCCTTCTCCGCAATTTTCTTCTTATAGCCAAGTTTGAACATCGGAGAGAAGGCATAGCCCTCCTCCACATACCCCTCCGCCGGAGCGCTGGCCATGAGAGAAACCTTCGTCTCGATGGCCGGAACTACAGCAGACACCGCCGACGCGCCGAACACCCGCTCCTCGCGGCACCGGTACGCATAGGAAATCTCTCTCGGATCCTCCCCCTCGCATCTTAAGGTAATGCCAGTCATGTCCTCCGGGTACTCGGTAGTGCCGTAGCAGGCAGTCATATACTCGTCCAGATAAATCTCTGCGGACGGGTCGCTGACGGAGAGAATATTCCGCTCGATCTTTATGTTCGATGCGCCCTCCTCAAAATACTCCTTCGTCTGGAGGGTAACCGTCACGCCGTTAAACTGAATCTCCACCGCATCCAGCGTCAGAATGCGGGTCTTCTTTCCGTCAATAACCTCCTCCGAGAAATGACAGTGGGTCGGACAGAGACACAGATCCACCTCCTCCCCGTTGTACGAGAGCTTTGCGGAGCGCACCGTGCCCGCGCCCGCATAGTGGGTGAAATAGCCGGCCCGGTACTTCTCCTGAATCAGAAACGGGTAGGACGCATCCTGCACATGCTTCGTGCCGATGCCCACCGGCCAGGCAAGCTTTGCCACATAAGGGCGCAGGTCCACGATAGCGCCGCCCTGGTCCATGTTGACGCAGACTCTCATATAAGGGTCGCAGTACCAGAAAAGCTGCTTGTCTGAGCCGTAGAGTATATCCCGCCACGGCGCGCACTCCGGCTCGTTGTAGTTGCCGGCGTTAACGCCCTTCTTTTCCCGGTAGTAATCGGCAAACTCGGCCATCGTCATGTCGACGAGCTTCCCCTCCTTCTTCAGCTTTCCGTAGTAAGCGCAGCCGTCGGAGTAGGATTTTAACAGAAGCTCATACGGCTGCTCCCAGCGCCCCATCTTGTTCATCCAGCCGGGACCGACGAACATCATATTGTAGGCGTAGCCGTTGTTGTACTTCTCCAGATCCCGGTACTGGTCGATCAGGTTGTACAGGTACGGGTACTCCCAGGTCTTCATGTCGTAAATCATGCCCCGCAGCACGTTCTGGGGATGGGTGCCGAAATTGGAGCCGTTGCCGTCGTAGCAGGCGATCAGATCTCTGGAAAGGTGCGGGATCGCAACGATTCCGCTGTCCTCCTCCCTGTTTGCCGCAGGCGCGTGGGTGTTCTGCTTCGACGGAATCCACGGAGCCCACGGGCCACCGTCAAAGAGGGTGTACCAGGAATTATTGCATGTGTGATATGCCTTCGGCCCCTCCTCCCAGCAAGTGGCAACCGCACACTTCACCGAAGGGTACGTCTCCTTAATATAGTTGGTCAGATCCGCATCCATGTAGTAGGAGCCGGTGGATTCCGGATAAAAGCCGAATTTATCGTGAAACTTCTCAAACACGTCGTTGACGATTGCCTTCTTGTCCTCCATCGAAAACATCCAGATGCAGAAGTCCTTCGTCTTATACTTCTCCCGAAACTCCTCGCAGGGCAGGCCGAGCAGCGAGAGGGCAATCTCGTCCCCGTACACCTCGTGATCGTGCTTTGCCAGCGCAACCGCTTCCTCATTAAAGAGGGCCGCATAGGTCATCTGAATGGTACATTTCAGTCCGTTCTCATGCGCCAGCCTCTGCTGTGTCTTAAAAATGTCGAGGGACTCGGTAATGAGCTTTTTGTCTCCGATGTCCTCCTCTTTCCCCTGCCCGGTTACGGTCGCAGAGTACTCCGGAACCATCTCCGGGCGATGAATGATGTTCACAATAAATTTGTCAGCCATCACATGATCCTCCAATATCGTAATTTAAATCGGCACATATTATGCCGGGTTTCGATCGCTTTTGCGCAATCGGTTGTTCTAAGTGACAGTATAACAGTACCGGCACGCGAAGTCAAGAACCAATACACTTTTTTACAGAATGCGCAGATGCCGGATTTTCATTCCTTTTTCACACATTTTTCGAAAAACAGACTGCAGCGCTCAGCGGCAGGTGGAGCTGCCCTCCACAATCTGATAGGAAAGCAACAGCTTCTTCGGCGCATCCGCCCCGGCCAGCTGCTCCAGCAGGAGCCGGCAGGCCTCCTTCCCAAGCTCCCTCTCGTTGAAGGAGAGGGACGTGATATCCGGCACATTGTGGGAAAGCACAGAGCTGTTGTAATAAGAAGCGACGCACATCTCCTCCGGAACCGACACCTGCAGCATCCGAAGCTTTCCGAGCACCTGGCTGCAGAGCATGTCGTCCATGCAGAGAATGCACTCCGCCTGCCGCGAAATGGCCGTCTCCACCGCGGCGTCCGCCGCCTCCCGGTCCAGATTCATGAAAATCAGCTCCGGCACCTCGTCGATCAGCGCCTGGGCAAATGCCTCGTGGTAGCCCAGCAGACGGCTCTGGGTGACAACGAAGCTCTCCGCGCCGCCAAAGAGTGCAATCCGGCGAAACCCTCTGGAGAGCAGAAGCAACGTCAGCTCCGCGCAGGCGCTGCTGTGGTCGTTGTCCACCTGCGTGGTGTTCCGGTACAGCGTGCTTCCGGCTGTGACAAACGGAATCTTTTTCTCCTGCAGAAGCTCAATGTGCAGATCCTTAAGAAAGGTTCGAAGCAGTATCACGCCGTCCACCTTGCGGTTGTCCAGTATGCGCCGCAGATGTCCGGTCTCGTTCTCCCTGCTGACGCACAGCAGAATATCGTAGCCGTTCTCCGATGCCGTCTCCTGTATCCCGACGATCACCTCGTGGAAAAACGGCAGATCCACCAGCACGTAGTCGTCCGGCATCACCACGCAGATGTTGAACGTCACCGACTGCGCCAGCCCCTTCGCAATCACGTTGGGCCGGTAATTGTGCTCCTCAATGTAGGCGAGCACCCGCTGTCTGGTGGCGTCGCCGATTCTCCCTTTGCCGGAAATGGCGCGGCTTACGGTGGTCTTTGAGACGCCGAGCGCAGCCGCCACATCGGCAATTGTAATATTTTCGTTTCCCATAACGCCCCCCTGTTTTACATATTTTATTATATCAAAGTCGGTTTTGTCAACGAATTTACCCGCGTATCCGCCCTGCCGGTATGCAAATTTTACAAAAAGTATAACGGGCAATTATCGAATTATTAAGATTTCCCTAAAATTTCTTAACATTGGCTCAAGGGTATTGTTCCTCGAAAAACCGAGTGCTATAATCATCATCGTCAGGAAGATGCATAGATTGATATATGCGAAATAACAGAAACATCAAAGACATCGAACAGAAGGGACAAAATATTATGTTAAAAAAACACGCAGACCGAATAAAAACACTGCTTGTCAGATTTCACGAAAAAAACAGACACCTGTACATACTGTCGTACTTCTTCATCTATCTGATCTGGTTCAACTATCTGG